>CAZLPR010000035.1:0-12284 GCA_964561415.1 uncultured Dechloromonas sp.
CCTTTTCCGGGCCGCCGATGATGAAGTCGAGCGGCATGAAAACCTCGGTGCCGCGCGTCGGGCCGTTCATGAACATGGCGTTGAGCGGGAAGTGACGGCGGCCGGTATCAACCCCCGGATGGTCATAAGGCACCAGCGCGCAGGTGATGCCGATATGTTTCTTGCCGCCGAGCAGGCCGTCCGGGTCATACAGATGGAAAGCCAGGCCGAACACCGTGCACACCGGGGCCAGCGTGATGTAGCGCTTGTCCCAACTGACCCGCATGCCGAGCACTTCCTTTCCCTGATACATGCCTTTGCAGACGACGCCAGCATCGGGAATCGACGCCGCATCGGAACCGGCCCACGGGCTGGTCAGCGCGAAAGCCGGCACTTCGATGCCTTTGGCCAGGCGCGGCAGGTAATGGTTCTTCTGCGCTTCGGTGCCGTAATGCAGCAGCAGTTCAGCCGGGCCGAGCGAGTTGGGCACCATCACCGACACCGACAACGCCGAGGAACGCGTGGACAGCTTGGTCACGACCTGCGAATGGGCGTAAGCGGAAAACTCCAGCCCGCCGTACTTCTTCGGGATGATCATGCCGAGGAAGCCCTTGTCCTTGATGTAGCGCCAGGCTTCGTTCGGCAGGTCGTAGAGTTCATGCGTCACTTGCCAGTCATCGACCAGACGGCAGGCTTCCTCGCATTCGTTGTCCATAAAGGACTGCTCGGCTGACGTCAGTTTCGGCTGCGGGTAAGCGTGCAGTTTCTGCCAGTCCGGCTGGCCACGAAACAGCTCGCCTTCCCACCAGACCGTGCCGGCCTCCAGCGCATCGCGCTCGGTATCCGACATCTGCGGCAAGACCTTGCGATAAGTGGCAAAAAGCGGCCGGCTGATGATGGCGCGCCGGAACGGGCGAATCACCACCAGCGCAAGCACGGCCAGCACCAGCACAGCGAGCAGAGGAATTATTACGTTGAACATGCGGTTGTCTCCTTTTATGTTTTTAGTTTTTGCTACTTATTTGCGGTCGACCCTAGGGCCAGCATTTGCCTCTGTGGTCATAGGACCAGCCTCTGCCTCTGTGGTCGCAGCAGCGTCTGAAAACTGCGGCAACGGCGAACGCAAGCCGCCGAGCAGGAAGGACATCAAACGCGGCACCAGACGGTCCATCCGATCCTCCGAATCCGCCGCCTCAATCTGCCAGTCAGTAACCAGGCGCAAGGCATCCGTGCCGGCAATGGCGTAAGAAGTGGCGCCGAGCATGAAGTGAAAACGCCAGACAATCTCCGCCTTCGGCACATCGGGCAAAGCCTTGAACAAGGCCTCTTTGTAGCGATCGACCACCACGGCATATTCATGCGCCAGAAAAGTGCGGATAAATTCGGAAGGCTCAGTCAGCGTCCGGCCGAGCAAGCGCAGAAAGGTCATGCCGCCGCGCTGATCGTCGTCCGCCATGCGCAGCAAGGTGCCGAAAAAGCCATCGACAATCTGCGACGGCTTCAGCGGATTACCCGCCGCCTCGCGCTCCATTGCATTGAGAACGCGCATCCGCTCCTCATTCAGCCAATCCAGCCGGCGCCGAAACACCTCCTGCATCAGCGATTCCTTGGAGCCAAAATGGTAATTAACCGCCGCCAGATTAACCGTCGCCTCGCTGGTAATCTGCCGCATCGAGGTCCCGTCATAACCGTGCGCCATGAACAGACGTTCCGCGACATCCAAAATGCGCTCCCGGGTATCCAATGATCTAACTTCAGCCATGCTACACACCTATGATTCATACGTTCGTTTTAATCATAGGGAAAACGAACGGAGCATGCAAGCTTTTTGTTCAACGGCGGAAAATCATGTTGATGAAGAGCAACACGAGAACTCAGGCGGCAGAATGCGCAACAAGCAGCTGTTCAATTTTATGAAATCTACTTTACGGTACGAGCAAGCTTCAACACGTATGTACTGATACGTAAATCAGCTTGGCGAGCCATGCCAAGATTGATATCAAAGCGGTAACGCCCACTAACGGAAACCAGCCCGATCATTCCTCCCATCTCGATGAAATCGGGTATTTCCCCGACGGTAAGGACGCCGGATTTTGCGACAACATCGAGCCAGGCACCTACGGATGACGTGGGTAACTCGGATGGCAGATAGAGCACTTGACAACCACCTGCATCAGAGGGACGGACAGCCTGCTTAACCTGGATTGCCCGGCCATGGACAGTTTGCTTCACCAACTCTCCGAATTGGCTTGCCATGGCACTATCACCTGGGGCCAGGCAAATTTTTAGTGGATTTTCTGGCTTCAGCACGGCCTCTGGCCACTCAACATATCGCGCAAAATTAACCAAAAAGCCAAGACGGACGGTTGCCGCATCTTGAGCGCAGGCGATCCCACTCCAGAAGAGTGCGAGCAGGATATGCAAGAAAATCCGTCCGCAATGCATTGGTCGAAATTAGAAATCAAGGCGGGCTTGAGCCGCCAAGCTTCGTGGCGCACAGGTCGGCAACATCTTTGGCATGGTTTCGACACTGGTGAGACCCGCATAGGCGTCACAGGCACCATCATTCAAGTTTTGGCCGATCAGCGCGAGTTCTATGGTTTTAGAGGGTCTCCACGCAAGGCGCAGGTCAACGCCGGTAAACGCATTACGTGCAGAAAGAGGTGCCTCACTGCTACCAGGACGTTGACTCGTACGGCGCAGCCACAAGTCGACATCAACCTGTGACATCGGAGACCATGAAGCACGGATTGAGGTGATGCTGTGCGGAATAATCCCACCCACTTCGCCCACACTGGCGCGAACATTTGAAGTGCTTTGCCATGTTTGCGCCAGTTGCAGGCGTAAATTAGTGGCGAGACGCCAATCGGCAGACAATTCCGCGCCATTCACAGTCATTTCGCCGAGGTTAACTACGGGAACGAATACGTCTATATAGGCTGGAGCATTCGTAAGGCCAAATCCTGTGGGTGATCCAAAGCCAGCCAAACGGTCATACTTGTGTTGAAACAGCACTGTATCCGTCGAAAGTGATGGCATCCATTGTGAACGCAGTCCCACCTGTCCAACCTTGAGCCGTTCGCTTACATTACCTGGGTTATACGTGTGGATCACGGTGGGCAGCACAGGGAACGGAAAAAATGGAAGCGTAGCCTGACCTTCCATCGAGCTGCTGGAAAGCCCGTGCTCCCCACGTGATGGCGCACGCGATACCTTGGACAGGGAACCCCAAACCGTGTGATTTTGAGCAATGTTCCAAGATAATCGGGCGTCGGGTTGCGCTTCCCATCCGGTGAACTCGTTATGATCCATGCGCAGCCCCAGCGTCAGCCGCCAAGTTTCAGCCAAGGAAATTTCATCCTGACCAAAGATTCCGTAAGTACTGGTTTTCTGCGACGTTTCATCCATCTGCGCCATCAATCCACGTGGCATGTTGTCGCTACTCAAACGGTAAGCACTTCCCCAAACGATCTCATGGCGTTCGCCAAGTTTAAAGCGATGCTGCAGTTCCAGATCGAAAGTGTCGCGCTTATCAGCAGCAAGGGCATCGAAAGTGAGATTGCTGTGTGAGTAGGCTCCCTGTAATTGCAAGCTACTCCCATCAGCCAGTACCTTTTCATAGCGTGCCCGAAGGGCCAAGCCTTGATGCTTTTCTTTACCGGGATTAGCTATAACTGTGTTGGGAAGATTAAGCGTCGTGACCGTTTCAGAATTTACCGAATAGTAATCACCAGAGACATCCCAGCGAGCGCCATCAGGACGATAGCCGTCAATACGAAAACCTGTTGATTCATGGCGATAAGCATCCTTACCGTTACCTTCGCCACTGCCGATAGCATCTTGGGCATTGGCGCTCTGTGCTGAGCCATAAACACGATAAAACAGATTGCCGTCTGCATTTTGCCCCCCGCTGCGCACACGTCCATACGTGCCTTCATTTGTGTCGCCCCCCATCACGGCTTGCACACCCTGGGTTGCTGCAGCAGACTTGGTAATGATGTTAATGACGCCATTGACACCGTTGGCGCCCCAGATCGTCGCCGCAGGGCCGCGAAGCACTTCAATGCGTTCGATATCTTCCATTGGAAATTGAAAATCTTCCCAGATCACACCAGAAAACGCCGGCGTAAAAGCATTGCGCCCGTCCACCAACACTAACAACTTGTTCGACAGGCGACTAGCAAAACCCCGAATGGAGACAGCCCAGCGATTTCCAGCAATACGTGTGGCGTCAATGCCCGGCGCCAGCCGCAGCACTTCCGGCAAAGAACTAGCCCCGGAGAGGCGAATATCCTCGGCACTGATAACGTGCACAGCCGCCGCCACATTGGCCAATCGTTGCGGTTTCTTGGATACGGAAGTGACCTCGACCTGCATCAGGTCTTCAAGTGAAAAATCACCTAGTCCATTTGTATTTTCTTGCGCCAGAGCAGACATGCTCGCTGCAATACAGAGCGTAGCGGTAACGACTTTCATTAAGCGAGAACCTCAGTGGGAGATTGAGTAAGCAAAGTAACAATTTGATCAAAGGAAACTGGTTTGCTAAACAAATAACCTTGGATGATGTGACAGCCAAGCGAGGCAAGCACCGTGTGCTGCTCAATGGTTTCTACCCCTTCGGCAGTGACGCACATGCCGAGGGTTCGTGCCAAGGTGACAACAGCGCGAACAATCGCTTCGTCAGCTTTAGACTCCGGCATGTCGCGCACAAAAGCCCGGTCGATTTTGAGCTTGGTAAGAGGCAACTGTTTAAGATATTGAAATGACGAATATCCAGTACCAAAATCGTCAAGCGCGATACCTATTCCTTCCTTTCGCAGCGAATGCATCAGCGCTAACGTACGCGTAGCATTCTCCATCAACGTGCTTTCGGTAATTTCAATCTCAAGTTGAGTGGCAGACAGTCCCGTAGACGTGAGGGTTGAAAGAATTATTTCTTGCAAATCCGGGTCGCGGAACTGGATTGGCGAAATGTTTACCGAAACCTGGATCGACTGGAGTCCCATTGCCTGCCAGCGCACAGCATCGGCACAAGCAGTTTTAAGAACCCAAGCACCAATCGGCAGTATCAGGCCGATTTCTTCGGCCAATGGAATGAAATCAAGCGGGGAAATTAATCCTTTTTCAGGATGCCGCCAGCGGATCAGCGCCTCCACTCCCAGTATGGCACCACTAATTGCGTCAATCTGCGGCTGGTAAACCAGATAAAACTCTCCACGTTCCAGCGCCTGATGGAGTGCCGACTCCAGAGCAAGCCGCGCTACCGCGCGTTCGGTGAGAGAGGCGCTGTAGTACTGACAGTTGCTGCGCCCATTCGCCTTTGCTGCATACATTGCCGTATCGGCATGCTTGAGCAGACTATCAGCATCTATGGCGTCATCTGGGAAAAGAGAAATTCCGATGCTAGCGGTAACGACTAACTCTTGACCTTCAATCACAAAAGGCCGGCTAATCAATTCACGAAGGCGGTGAGCGACGACTAGTGCATCTTCAGGCTGATTGATGTGTGGCAACAAGATAGTGAACTCATCGCCACCAAGACGAGCGAGGTTTAATTCCTCTAAACTTGTACAGTTAAGGTCAAAAACCGTCTCGGCCTGACGACCAAGTGTGTCAAATGAACGTAGCCCGTTCTGAAGACGATCAGCAACCCATTGCAATACGAGATCGCCTATGCCATGGCCCAGCGAATCATTGATTCCCTTGAAGCCATCAAGGTCCAGGAAAATTACCGCCAATCCTTGTTCCGCACGATTGGCGCGCGCGAGTTCACGGTCAAGCAGTTCGTGAAAAGACTGGCGGTTGGGCAGACCTGTCAAGGTATCAAAATACGCCAACCGACGTACTTTTTGTTCAGCGACGCGCCGCTCGGCTGCATCACTAAAGGCGCGCAAAATGTAGCGCAAACGATGACCAATCAATGTCCAGTTAATCGGTTTCGCCATAAAGTCAGTCGCACCTGATTTATAGGCACGTTCGATCGAGGCTACGTCATCGTGCCCGGTGACCAATACGACAGGAATATCTGTTCCCCAACCTCGGCGAATCTCTTCACACACTTCGTAGCCAGTAAGGCCAGGCATTTCAACGTCCAAAAGCACAACATCGGCAGGCATGGCACGGAACGCCTCTAATGCAGCGGTGCCATCCTCAACGACAGTCACAGCGTAGCCTTGAGATTCAAGTGCCGCCTGCATCAACAACCCAACGGTTGGATCGTCATCGGCCACCAGGACACGTGGCAGGTGTAAATCATTCATCATGAATTCTCCCTAATGGCTGCAAGTGCACATCGCACCCGTTCAAACTCGATGTAAACAGCCTCGACATAGGTTCGACATCTATCAACATTGCCATCCTTGCCATGCTTTTCGATTTCGCGGAACAGTTCCCCCAAGTTTTCTGCCCCGACATTGAGAGAGCTTGATTTGAAGGTATGGGCGATACGAGCCAGTGCTTCCCCATCCGCATCACTCAATGCCTGAGCCAGTTTCTCCAGATAAGGTGGTGCACTCCTCAGGTAGGCATCGATAAGACGGCATACAAGTTTTTCTCCATGTTCTGGAGTGATTGTGCGTACCTTATCGAGCACACTGAGGTTGAGTGGGAGATTTGCGGCAGGCTCTGGATTCGGTGTGACTGGCGTGGTCACATCGGCGGCAAAAAGCTGGCTATCCGTCCTCGGCAACCAACGGGACAACATGGTGGCAAGCTGTTCCCCTGTATAGGGCTTGGCCAAGTAGTCATCCATACCGCTGCTTAGACACTTTTCTCGATCACCAGTCACGGCATTAGCGGTTAGCGCAATAATTGGTGTACGTCGCAGGTTAGACGTGACTTCAAACCGGCGAATGGCCATGGTTGCCTGGAAGCCATCCATCTCAGGCATTTGGCAGTCCATCAGGACTAGATCAAAACTACGTGAGCGCAGTAACGCAACGGCATCGCGGCCGTTTTCGACAGCCCTAGCTTCGATTCCAAAATTTTTAAGCATGGCAAGCGCGACAATCTGATTTACCTCATTGTCCTCTGCCAGCAACACTGTGCCACCGAGTTGCTCTTGAACTTGAGAGACCACCTTATGAACGACAGCCCCCCCGTTGGGTAGCATCAACTTGACGCAAAAGACTGAACCAAAACCGGGTTCGCTTTCTACTGTAATGTCACCGCCCATTAATTGAGCAAGATGTCGGCTGATCGTCAAGCCGAGTCCAGTACCGCCAAATTTGCGAGTTGTTGAGCCATCTGCTTGAGAGAAGACTTCAAAAATCTTTTCTCGCGCAATATAAGGGATGCCCACGCCAGTATCGGAGACCAGTAAATCAAAGGCAACATGGTTAGATTTTGAGTAGTGCTCTTCCAGTTTGAGGGTAATTTCCCCATGTTTTGTAAACTTGACGGCGTTGCTCAATAAATTCGTGAGAATTTGCCGGATGCGTAGCGGGTCACCACATACCATCATGGTGCGCTCATCTGAAATATCGACAATAAGCTCCAACCCTTTGCTACGAACCGGTTGCTCAAACATGGCGACGGTTTCTTTGATCAATTCAATCAAGTCAAAATCCATTGCTTCCAGTTCGATGTAACCCGATTCGATCTTCGAGAAGTCGAGAATGTCATTGATGATATGTAGCAAGTGCCGGCCAGATTTCTCCACTGCTTCAACATAACGATACTGCCCCGGAGCCAATGGGGATTTCAGTAACAACTCAGCCATGCCGAGCACACCATTCATTGGTGTACGGATTTCGTGGCTCATCGTGGCGAGGAACTCGCTCTTCGCGTGATTTGCCTCCTCTGCAATTTCCTTGGCTTGACGCAGTTCGGCAGTACGCTCTTCGACTTGCAACTCCAGCGTGCCGGTGTAGCTGGAAAGGCGGCGGTCGCGCTCACCAATCTGTTCAATCATGGTGTTAAAACTGTGCCCCAACACATCAAGCTCTTTGATGCCGGTCAGTTTTGCACGCTGATCAAATCGCCCTTCTGCAACTTGCTCAGTTGTCAGGGCAAGCTCCCTCAAGGGTTCAGTGACACGTCCGAGCAGTTTGCTCTGCAAGCGAAGGGCAAAGAGCAAAGTGAACGGAACGGCGAATAGAGTCAGGAGAGCGTGTAACCAGAGCTGCCCGTACAAGTCCGAAAGACCGACGCCAAGCAGCACCCAGCCAAGCACATGGCCATCAAAGCGGATTGCACGATTAAATACGATCTGTGTCGCACTAAAAACATAGCCCTCGTTTTTCGGAGCAGCGATTGGCGATGTTGCGTCTTTGTCACGAACAAAGTTTGCAAAAGACTTCCCGTCTTGACTGAAGACTTCTGCATAGAAGATATTCGGTAGCACACGCAGACTTAAGAGGGTTTCACTCGCACTCTTTTCATCATTAAATGACAATTGGGCTGCAAGGTTGTCATGAAGGCTGCTGAGCCTGCTCTGACCATTTTCAACATATGTCTGGAACATCAACCAGGAGGTCGTGGTGAGAATAAGCAAACCAAGAGTGCTCATTGCCACGACCAGAACAATCAGGTTTATACGCCTCAGGTGGAAACGAAGCGATTGGTGTTCGACTAAGTTCGCCTCCTGCTTCATGGCCGCTCCGTGGACAATGCGCTAATGGCTGAAAGACGCGCTTCGGTATAGCACTCTTGAAGATGCGCTCTCAAGATAAAGAGCGTTTCCGGTGCGGGATTCACCTGCATCAATACGTCTTCCAGTGCAAAAGCAGCTGCAGCCAAGCGATCAGCACCAAGATTAACGGCAGGCGACCGCAACGCATGGACACATTTCCGCTCAGCGTGCGGCTGAGATTGAGATTGTCGCCAGCCCTCATCCCAGTTGCCATAATGGGCAGAAAACATCGTAAGGGCACGCCACCAAAGATCAGGATTGCCGAACATACGTGCAACGGCCTCATCGACGTTGAATCCGGCGACGTCCTTTGGTGAAGGTCTGGCAGATGGTGATTGTGTTAAATTCATGGCGGTTCGAATTGTCTGCGTAATCGGCAAAACTCATGTATCGGAGTGGTAAAACACTTCAAGATTTTTACACTGTTTTACAAATCTACCCCCATAAAGTTGCCTAAATGCGCCCATGCATCCTGATTGTTGAAGACGATCCGATCACACGCGAGTTGTTACGCGAAACACTAGTGAACGCAGGCATTGATTCGATCATGGCCGAAGATGGGGCAAGCATGTGGAAACAGATGCTGCATCAACCGCAAGCCGTAATCCTCGATCTTTGTCTTCCGGACACCGATGGTTTGGAGTTATTGCGCCAATTACGGCGTACTTCCGATGTACCCGTGCTAATTCATTCAACGCGCTCTGATGAGATCGAACGTATTCTCGGTATTGAAATCGGAGCCGATGACTTTTTGCCAAAGCCATGCAATTTGCGCGAACTGCTTGCTCGAATTCGTGCGTTGCTGCGTCGAACCGGCGCTCAACCAAGCACAAAAGCACGATCAGAGGTTGTCTTGCAACTCGGCGGAAGATGGACGCTAGACATTGCTGCATGCCGTCTAATTGATACTGAAGGTCAGGCTGTGGAATTAAATGGTTCAGCCTATTTATTACTAATGACCTTTATGAATTACCCGCAAATCCCCCTATCGCGTGAACAACTTTCACGCGCCTTACGTCGCGTTTACCATCCCTATGATCGTAGCGTTGACGTCCACGTTAGCCAGTTGCGCAAAACTCTTGGGAGCACCGCTGACGGAGGAGAATTCATCAAGACGCTTCGTTCGCAGGGATATATGTTTACAGCAGCGGTAGAAACAGAGGGGCGCAGATAATCTCCCTTCCCTTCTGCTGGCTTTTAACCTGGATGTTGCATAAAGAGGGCGAGTAACGCGATAAGCATTTGATAAAATTGGAGTTATCTAGAAACCAATTCGTAAAAAATGCCTACAGCTACTCGCCCAGGGTTGGATTTTAGCCCGGAACAACTGCGCTTTCCGCCCGCTGCGGGCTTCACCATTCGGGCCGACTTCACCGGGGGAGAGGTTTCCTCGGACCTGGGCGCCTTGGTGCTGAGTGCCGTGGATCAGCGCATCGGTCTGATTGATCGGCTGGCCCAGGCCGTTGCCGATTCCCGTGATCCTCGCTACGTCACCCATCCGCTACGGGATTTGCTGACGCAGCGGGTGTTTCAGCTGGCCTCGGGTTACGAGGACGGCAACGACGCCAATGCCCTGCGTCACGACCCGCTATTCAAGTTGGCCGCCGGGCGGGCACCGCTGGATGCGGGCAACGCGCTGGCCTGTGCGGCTACCCATTCCCGTCTGGAGAATTCATTGGGGCGGCGCGACATCTATCGGCTGACCCGCGCCCTGGTCGAACAGTTTATCGCCGGCTACCCGGAAGCCCCGGTCTCCATCACGCTGGATCTGGACCACACCGACGATGCCACCTATGGCCAACAGGCGCTGTCCTTTTACAACCACCATTATGGCCATCATTGCTACCTGCCCTTGCTGGTGTTCGAGGCCCATAGTGGCGCTCTGGTGACCGCCGTCCGCGCCCGACCGGCGCCGAAAACGCCATGATCATGAAGCGGGTGCTCCGCCTGCTGCGCCGCCACTGGCCGCAGACTCATATCCTGCTGCGCGGCGACGGCCACTTTGCCAATCCCGAGTTGATGGCTTTGATCCAGTCAGACGGCAATGCCGACTTCCTCTTCGGCCTGGCCGGCAACCCGATCCTGGCGCGCCAGGCCGAGGGCTTGATGAAGAATGCCCGCGGACACCTGCTCCTGCATCGGTCCCTCGCCGCCCAGGGCTTGGGGCCGGCTGTCGCGGCAGTCCGGCACTTCGGTGAATTCGAGTATGCCGCCGGCTCCTGGCCACAAGCCTTCCGCGTGGTGGTCAAGGCCGAAGTCCTGGCCGGCAGCGACGTTGTGCCCGCCAAGGACAATCAGCGCTACGTGGTCACCACCTTGCGCCGTCCCTCTCCCCGGGCGCTCTACCAGCAGGAGTACTGCGCCCGTGGCCAGGCGGAAAACCTGATCAAACAGGTGAAGGTCGATCTGAAATCCGACCGCACATCGGCCTCCAGCTTCCTGGCTAATTTCGCCCGCCTGCTGTTGACCGCCGGGGCCTACGTCTTGCACCAGCAACTCCGCCACCTGGCCTTGCAGGACACGCCCCTGGCAACGGCTCAGCCCAGGACCGTCATGTTCTCGCTGTTCAAGATCGCCACCCGTGTCAAGCAGTACAAGGACCGGGTATTGCTGCATCTACCCAGCACTTGCCCGGCCAAGAAACTGCTGGCCCAGGTCTGCCACCGCCTTTACCCCACCAACCGGATGCGCCCCAGGCCCGCTTCGCCATGAACCCGCTACGTCTGGCCCACGAGATGCTGCCACCCACCCTGCCCATCAACAACTCCACATGCTTCACCCCGCTGCCGGGGGTAGGGGGAGCTATCGACTGAGAATCGAAAAATTGGGCAACGGGGCGAGGAGCCGGCTCGAGTCAAAATTTATGCAGCATTCAGGCTAGCATTCTTCCCACAAGGTGGGGGCACGTGAATCATTGACGCCAACTAAATTTGGTACTAAATTTAGACCTAGAAAATCCTAGGAGGCAACATGCAGTCCATCGCCAACATCAAGTCCATTTCGTACCTGAAGAGCCATGCGGCCCAGATTTCCGAAGATCTGGAAATGAACGGAAATCCGTTTGTGATCACCCAGAATGGCGAGGCCAGCATGGTGATTGAGGGCGTCAAGCAATTTCAGGAAAAAGAGTCGCTCATAGCGGCTTTGAAAATCATTGCCTTGGGCGAGAAGGACCGCATACAAGGGAAAGGTATTTCCGCTGCCGAATCACGGGCGCAACTGCTGGTTGCTCGTCAAAACCGCAAATAATGGCGGTCATTATTCTTCCCGATGCCCAGGCGGACTTGCTTTCGCTTCAGGACTACATGCTCGACAAATGGGGCGAAGCCGCATGGCTGAAAGCTGAGGACGAGATTTTTGAAAAACTGGAGAAAGTAGACTCTGGAATTTTCAATGGAGCACCTGTTCAGGAACTGGCATCGGTAGGCATCTTGGACTACCTGAACATCTATACCACGCATCACAAATTGGTCTACCGACGGGTCGGCAGCGATACCTATGTATACGTTATTGCCGGGCATAGGCAGGACTACCCCACGATTCTGGCGAAACGGTTGTTGAGCAGGTGATAAATCAGGCAATTTCATCCTGATACAAGTTTCATGTCCGTTTCCCAAGATTTGGGACACCGGAATGGGACACTTGTTGCGTGACACCAATGAAAAAACCCGTT
>CAZLPR010000036.1:0-12102 GCA_964561415.1 uncultured Dechloromonas sp.
AAGACACCTGCGCGAAACCGGATCAAGGGCCAGTGCAACAACCAGAGCAAGACCCGCTACCCGCGAGGGCCAAGGGCTAGCCCTTGGAACGTTTTTAACGGTCAGATCAATATCTCGAAGGGAATAAATTAGCTGGCGAAATCTTGATTGGATCATCCAGAGCAGCAACCTTTACCGTTGAGTCTTCTTTTTTGTTGCCGTTTTTTTCCTGCTGAAAGTCTGAGGCCGGCGTTACCTGAACTTGCGGCGCATCGCAAATCACCCACTTCTGAAAGTCACCATAACCCACTGTGACCGCACAAGGGGTTTGAGCACCAACACTGTAACCAAGCGTTGTTAAATCCCTGCTATCGACGTTACTCACGAGCTGACCGTTCTGAGAGACGGCAAAAACATATTTAGTCAGCTTGGTGACTGAGTTATACAGCGATCCAACAATATGAAGACCACGACCGGAATAGGGATGTACCGGCTCAACCGATGCAATTTTTTCCTTTTCATTCACCGCTGATCCTGTATCAGAAACTACCCGACCATTCACAGACTCGACGACCCGAACCGGCTGCACCCCTGGCGCCGACAGCGCTACAGTTCCCGACTTTGGTGACGGCGCTTTCAACGGATTGACGCTCGGGGCAAAGATGATAATTGCCACACCTATAGACAGGAAAAGAGCAGCTCCAATAAACGGCCAGCGTTTCCACATGGGAATAATGTCATTTGCAGCAAGCTCAGTACCGCCACCACGCGTATGAGATTTGTAGAGCCCGAAATAACGCTTTTCGTATTTGCGTACAGAGGTATTAACGACCTCGCCGCGAACGCCATCCTGAACTTTTCGAATATATTGTGAAGACGTTCCAAAGGCCGTACCCTTTTTAACACGATAGCAGACCTGTACTAAATCAATGATTGACTTCGATACTTTGCCGTAAGACTGGGTGATGAGCAGCACGTCCGCCGATTCATGGCGATGCAGGGAATACCACTCTTCTACCTCACGCTTGGTATCGGCACGCGGAAGAGCAAGATGGCACTCATCGACCACATAGAGCGGACCTGTGCCAGAATCTGGGTGACGCCATGAATGACCGTAGTCTTCAGGATGAGCAAACGGACGATTAACCCAATAAACAGGCTTAGCGGCAATACCAAATTTTTGATAAAGACTTTGGGCTTTATTCCAGTCTTTTTCAGGCTCGACAGCTTGCGTATGTGTCCTGATTTCAACCAGGCTAACGTCAAAGCCGAGCAAAGCAAGACGATCCAGCTCAAGCGGCAGGTTTGTAATAACTTTGCGGCCAGCCGTCAGCGCCGGAAGAATGTGATAAACAACAGCTTCGTATGACTTGCCACCCCCCGGAGGACCGATCAATAAATTAATCATTTTCGTCAGCCGGATAATCTTCGCAGTACATCAAAGCAGCTTCGATATCTTCCGAACTAGCGCCCTCACCTAAAAGATATTCCGTGAGCGCAGCTTCACCGCCATCGCGATATATTTCTGATATGGACATTAAATACCGAGCCTCAAAAACAGTCGATTATTCGCCGACACTGAAACCATCGATATAACCTTCAGTATAAGAAATTTGTAGTTCTTCCCTCTCTAATTCATCCTCGCCATCCTCATACCCCTCATCATAGGCTCGTTGAAATTTCGCATCCTCATCGAAAAAATCCTCAATTGCTTCAAACATTGACATTTAATTAGCTCCCTAATCGAGTAAAAGGTATCAACTGCAAAGTAAGCCGGATTAGCAAGGCCGCTGAAATAATGCCCATGCACTGACCCAGACCGATCAAACCAATGACATTCAAAACCTCACCGGGCAAAGAACCCCATGCCGAAACATCGAGCGCCGAAACATCAAGCAGATTGACAAGATCAATAACCACTTGCAACGCTTGATCAAAAATGTAACAAACCACGTCAACGCAGAAATCCCAAACTGCTTGGAATACATCCTTGACCAGACCAAGCAGCCAATCGGCAAAATCAATCAGCGCCTTCCAAATCGCTTCCATCATGGCTTATCCCCCGAAGACGATACGACGCGCCGCAAGAAGCGACGTAATAAGAAAAACTATCTTGATGAAATCCCAGACGCCGCACGGCATACCAAGAGCCGAACTACCAAAATTCATGCCCGAGCCAAGATTGAAACCAACCGACCAATTGGGACAGGAGCCGCCACCCGGCAGGTTTGACGGTGCCAATGTTTGAATCAATCCACCGAGCGACGTGGATTTAAGCAAATCAATTTTGTCTCGAATAACTTTACCCAGACCATCGGGATATTTCTTTTCCCAAAGCCCCCCGACTTCCGGAAAAGCATTACCACCGCCGCAGTCATTACCTTCGCAATCACCGTCACCGTCACCTTCGCCGTTATCATCGGGCTGACCATCTCCGTCGGAATCCTTAGACCCATCTTCCGTGCTTGTCGTGGTGCCAGCCGATCCCGCCAAGCCGCCAGACGATGTGGATATCGTATGAGTATGCTCAGCCCCGGTTGCCGGGTCAGTTGTCGTTGTCGTTTCTGTGGTTTTAGTGCTGCCATCTGGAAAGGTTTCCGTTTTCTTCTTTTTTCCAACCTCCGGAGGTTGAGCAGTCGGCACACCAGCCGGGACACAAGCGACATTTCCAGAACTAGAAGTTAAAACGCCTTCACCGGTAGCGCATGGCGGCGGCTTACGAGGGGTAGGAGGCTGAGGTGAATCAGGACTCTCAGCACCCGACGTTTCAGTGCACTGTTCGCCAATCCAAATTTGAGTTTGCCAGGCAGAAATATATTGCTGACCGGACGAATCCTTAGATATGTAAACGTCATCATCACTTTGCGACGTATCCAACGAATATCTATATCTACATGATCCATTACAAAACGGACCATTTTGTATACCGGAAGAACCCGTTTTAAGTGATACACGAGTTGTTATACCGGTTGATGCCTCACATGGATTTTCACAAAGACCGGTAGCAGGATCACGGGTTTCCGGTGCAACACAATCTGGACGGGTGCAATTTGAACCTTCCAACGTCCAACCCGACTCGCAGTTCAAGACCGTCTTACGACAAGTCCGCACGCCGAGCGAATCACTAATAAACATATCGCCTGCATCACAGACCAGACCAGTATAAGTCGCCTCACGAGTCTCTGAATAACCGTCTACAAGCCGAGTCGATTTACAACTATGCACCGAGCCAGTCACAATAATCGCGTAAGTCGTACTAGCCGATGAATGACTATCACACGCCGCCGACAACGATGAAGCCTCAGCCCACCAAAACGCCACACCGGTGAACGCCCGGGTGTAAGTCAAGGTCGTGTCAGCCGGTTTCGTTTCAGCATGAGCAAACACAACAACCGCTGACAACAAAAAACCAAACATGAAATACAGCCACAACCGAAGGTATTTCACGGACGCCCCCCCCAACCTTTGAGGAAGGCACCCGCACAGGCCGCGCCGAGCAATGCAATGATTGACCAGAACAATGCCAAGAGCGCCCCGTTGATCATGATTAGGCCAGCTTGACAGCGCGCTTGCCGAGAGCAACGCCCTTAAAGGCCATGGCAATACCAATCACGATGACACCGGTGGCGGCAACGAAGATGGTGACGGTGGAAAAATCTACTGCGGCAAAAATATCAGCCATTTGAAATACTCCTGAAATGCCCCTGCCCCCCAGAGACGAAGGTTTGCTCAATTGAGCGAAATCGTTACAACATGCGAATCATTTTTAAAGCGGTGCCG
This sequence comes from uncultured Dechloromonas sp., assembly GCA_964561415.1. GTDB lineage: Bacteria > Pseudomonadota > Gammaproteobacteria > Burkholderiales > Rhodocyclaceae > Azonexus. The sequence goes on from CAZLPR010000036.1 coordinate 3,760, forward strand.
AGGCAATAACCCATAAAGTGGAAAAGGATCACGGAGCCGAAACCCCACGACCAGACAAGCAGGATTTGAGTGGCATCGATACCGAGAAGGGCTAATTCTTCCGGCGTCATTCAGGCAACTCGACATAGAAAGAAAACAACACGTAACCGGCATCACACCAGCCAAGAGCCGTTAAAACCGCGCTCTCTTCTGTTTCAAATTTCACGGCGTGTTTAATTAACGGGACAGGTGCAATGTCGCCATCTTCAAAACCAAGAAAAAGCAGGCTTTCCCGATCTTGGACAATGTGACGACGCGCAAACATTAGGCCGACTTTGCTTGCGGCGAAGCGGTGAGCGGCTTAAGGGCGACCAGCATCAACTTGGTGACTTTGCCGGTAGTGACCTGGTTAAAACTGCCCTCTGCCGTGAAGGGAAACGGGAGATGCATGTAACGCTCATACTCATCGGAGGTGCCAAAGACGTATTCCGTCGTCGACGTGCCCAGAGAGTTATTTTTGGAATCGTCCATATCGGTCTCGATATAGAACTTGGTGGAATCGTAAGCAACGCCTTCCATACTGCCCTTTGAACGCTTCATGCCTTGCACTTTGACAATTGATGTAAATTTCATGATTTTTTTCCTTATTGCGCCCGAATAAAGTCCGGTTCATCCGCCGGGCAAGCGGATGGAACTGATTTTTGATCTACGAATTCTTGACACTGGTTCGCGAGTACATCGACAGCTTTTAGCGCCTTGGGAATGCCGTCTTTCCGTTCAAGCAGATCGAGCAATTCCTTGTCGCCGTAGTTCTGGCGAAGATAGGCAAGATGGCCCCCAGCTTGGTGCCTGATCCAGTCCATTGAGTGCTGAATAGACCCGAACGCGCATTTGACTTTGTATTCCATAGGGCAGCGTTCGCCGCCTTGCTCAATCCACTCACAGCAGGGATAGAAAGCCGCGAAGTACTTGGTTGGGCTAGTCAGCATTTCCAGCGTTAGCTGAAAGGTGCTGCTATGCAATTCGACCTCAAAGCGGACCCATGGGGATTCAGGCATCCCCAATTGCTTGCCTTTTTCATAAATTCGCGCCAACTTGCCAGAGGAACGGCAACCGATATAGAGCGTCAGACCTGCATTGTTCGGATCACTTTGGTCCCACTGGCCACGCAGTTCAACTTTTTGCGGGTCCGATTCGGTTTGATGGTCTGCCTGTTCCCATTGGCCGCGAACTTCGAGCTTTGGCGGACGACGCTTGGTAAATGCGCCTTCTTTGGCTTTTTCACGCATTTGGCGAACCGGGAAAATGCTGCCTTCGTAATCGTCATAGGCGAGATCAACGCGGGTTAGCCAGCCATTAACGCCACTGAGGAACCATTGAAGGCGGGTTTCCCATCCAGCGTTTGCGATGAGGCAACCTTGACCGGAAATTGTGACGAGTACGGTTTTTGAGGTGTGACCGGCATGAACGATTCCGGCTTGATAAGGCATGGCCGCTGCATATTTGTAGCAGTTCAGACCGTTTTCGAATTCTTTCCAGCCGGTTGAGGCATTGCCGATACCGAGCACCCAGACGAATAAATCTTTGATGAAATCGGCTATTTCTTTTGGCTCTTCTGGCTCAAAGCTTTTCATTGAAATCAGGTGATCTGAATTCAGGTAGTAACGCCATGCCTGAGTTTGATCGAATACGCAGGACACCCAATCGACACCGACTTTTTGACCCTTGATCGGTTTAACGCCAAGTTTGATAACCGGGTTTTGGTTACGGTCGAGAACGATTAATTCGGCAGTTTCGACATCATCAACGGTTAAAAAGGACGGAATGGGCCTGTCCAACGGATTTACCGGGATAGTGGCCTTTTGAATTTCCCCCCCTATTAGTAAGGGGGTGCGGGTTTCCGCCGTTCCGGCGTGCAGGAACCCCCCGCAAGCGGGTGCCCCCCTGCACGCGGAACTTTCAGAATCCAGAGCCTCAACCTTTTCGGGAGGCATGCCCAGATTCTTGTTGATCTGATCGAATTCGGCAGGCGTTAAACGTCCCAGAGCCTCAACCTGTGAGGGAGGCATGCCTGGGTGTTTACGCTTTTTAATTCGCATGTTTAGAACGGATCGGAACAAGGACGACCGCATTCCGGGCAGTCGTTGTTATTGAAGTAGTCGCCGCGACTAACATCGGCGCCGCATCGCTCGCAATGAAATTCATCCGAAAGCTCGGGATAGTCACTATCAGAGAATGGAAAATAGGTCATTTGTCACCTCGGTTTGATCCCCGTTTTGATCGAATCCGGCAGACGTTAAACGTCCCAGAGCCTCAACCTGTGAGGGAGGCATGCCTAGTAGTTTTTTTCTGAGAATCCTCATGGCTTAGAATCCCCGGATTTATTACGAAACAGGGACAACCAATGAAAACTTTGATTCTTCTCGTTCTGATGATTTTTGGTATTGCCATCTTCATAAAAATGAAGAAGCGAAACGGAACGCGAAATGAAAGCAGCACCGTAAAAAGAACCACCCCAGAAAATCCCCCAAAAACGCCCCCATACTTTGGAAAAACCGTTCTCAGCGAACCAGAACAAATCCTGTTTCACCGACTGAAGGAAGCCCTGCCCAACCAACTTGTTTTCGTTCAAGTTGCAATGAACGCACTGGTAGGGATACGTAAAAACCCAACGTGGCAATCGCAGTTCAACGTAATCAGCGGAAAATACGTGGACTTTGTCGTATGCAATCCTGATTTCACGGTGAAAGCTATTGTCGAACTGGACGACTCGACGCACCAACGAACAGACAGAATCAAATCCGATGCTGTGAAAGACTTGGCTTTTCAAAAAATCAGCTGCCCAATGGTCCGCTTCCACGTTCGGGAAATACCGAACATCGAGCAGATCAGATTGGCAATTGGCTAGTTGCAACGAAGTCATTTTCCTAAATTCACGAATGATCGACAAAAGGTGAAAATCACCTAGAATTAACGTATGGGGCTTTGCTCTACGGCATGTTGAAATCAACATGCCGTAGAATTACACCATGTTGATTTCAACATGTCAAACGGAAAGAGGATATTTGTCATGCAACTTCGCGAATACATCGAAGCGGGCGCAAAAAAGGCCGGGAGCCTTACAGCACTTGGAAAACTTCTAGACATGAGCCAGCCCAACATGAGTCATGCAAAGGCAGGAAAACAGTCACTAACAACCGCCGCCGCCGTTCAACTTGCCGACTACATCGGAGCCGATCTCAGAGCCGTTATTGCAGCAAACGAGCTAGTGACCGAGAAAAAGGAAGAAAAACGCGCCTTTTGGGGGAGCCTTCTAAACCCAAAAGAGTCTTATGTAAGACACATGATGAATTGACAGCAAGACGCTGAACTTTTAACATCTTTCTCCTGTCGTGCCGGCTGCAGCAAGCTTTAAAAACAACGGCATTCGACCAGACTCGAACAATTTCAATCACGCTGTTTCATACAGGAGCGATACATGTCCAAAGCCCCCATGCGCGTTGCCATTACTGGCGCCGCCGGCCAAATCGGTTATAGCCTGCTTTTCCGCATTGCCTCCGGCGAAATGCTCGGCAAAGATCAGCCGGTCATTCTTCAGCTGCTTGACCTGCCGCAAGCCCAACAAGCTGCCAAGGGCGTCATGATGGAACTGGAAGACTGCGCTTTCCCATTGCTCGCCGGCATGATTGCCACCGATGACCCGAATGTTGCGTTTAAAGATGCTGACGTCTGCTTGCTGGTCGGAGCCCGTCCGCGCACCAAGGGTATGGAACGCGCTGACCTGCTGACCGCCAACGGCGCCATCTTCACCGTTCAGGGCAAGGCCATTGCTGAAAACGCCAAGGAAGACGTCAAAGTTCTGGTCGTCGGCAATCCTTGTAACACCAATGCCTACATTGCTGCCGCTGCCGCCAAAAAAGTTGGCCGCACCAACCCGAACAACTACCACGGCATGCTGCGCCTGGATCACAACCGTGCCTTGTCGCAACTGGCCAACAAAATCGGTCGCCCGGTTGCTTCCTTGAAGCAACTCGTCGTCTGGGGCAACCACTCCCCGACGATGTACGCCGACTACCGCAACACCACTTCCAACGGCGACAGCGTCAAGGATCTGATCAACGATCACGCCTGGAATAACGACGTCTTCCTGCCGACCGTTGGCAAGCGCGGCGCCGCTATTATTGAAGCCCGCGGCCTGTCCTCCGCTGCATCTGCAGCCAACGCTGCCATTGATCATATTCGTGACTGGGTGCTTGGTTCCGACGAATGGGTCACCCTGGGTGTTCCTTCTGACGGCTCCTACGGCATTCCGGCCGGTATCGTGTTCGGCTTCCCGTGCGAATGCAAGGGTGGCTCGTTCAAGATCATTCAAGGTCTGGAAATCGACGAATACAGCCGCGAGAAGATTAACTTCACGCTCAAGGAACTGACCGACGAAGCCGAAGCCGTTAAGGATATGCTGTAAGTCGAGTTATTCGCTGCTAGTGGTTTGTCGCTAGCAAAAGCAAGCAAGGGCCGCGGTAAAATACCGCGGCCTTTTTCTTTTCAGCTCTAACCACCAATAACCAGCAGCTATTAACTCGATCTTAATAACCCACGCCATGCGCCATCCCAAAGCCATTCTTTTTGCCGGCGAAACCCCCTTCCCCATCCTGCCTGCGGTCGACCATTACGCCGGCTCGGAAAAATTGATGCGCAAGGCCTTGCTGTTGCAAAAAAACCTCGGGCCGATTTTTGACATTACCTGCGACTGTGAAGATGGCGCCCATGCCGGCGCTGAGCGGGCACATGCTGAAATGGCGGCCGGCATCATCATGTCAGAAGACAATCTGTTCAATCGGGTGGGTGCTCGCATCCATGACGTCACCCATGCCCACTGGCGGCAGGATCTGGAAATATTGGTCGGCATCGCCGGTAGCCGCCTGCCTTTCATTACTTTGCCCAAGCCTTGTAGTGCTGGCGATGTCCAAATACAGATTGAGGCGCTACGTGAAATCGAGCAACATTTTGGTGTTGACCGCAGAATTCCCGTTCATGTCCTGATCGAAACCCACGGCGCCTTGCGTGAGGTATGGGAAATTGCCGCCCTACCCGGTGTTGAAAGCCTGGATTTTGGCCTGATGGATTTTGTTTCCGGCCATCATGGCGCCATTCCCGGTAGCGCAATGAAAAGCCCCGGCCAATTCGATCACCCGCTGATCGCCCGTGCCAAATGCGAGATCAGCGCTGCCGCCTTGGCCAACGGCGTTGTGCCCTCGCATAACGTGACGACGGAATTGAATGATATTGAATACATTTGCACCGACGCCCGCCGCGCCCGCAGCGAATTTGGCTATCTGCGCATGTGGAGTATTCACCCCAACCAGATCGTACCCATCGTCGAAGCGATGCGTCCGGATTTCTCCGAGGTTCAAACTGCTAGCGAAATTTTGATCGCCGCCCAGGACAAAGACTGGGGGCCCATTCAACACAACGGAAAATTGCACGACCGCGCCTCTTACCGCTATTACTGGGAACTGCTGGAACGCGCCCAGATTACCGGCATGGAAATTCCACCCGACGCACAGAGCCGTTTCTTTGCCTGAATTGCTGCCTATCCTCTATCAGGATGAGCATCTCGTCATCATTGACAAGCCGCCCGGCCTTCTCGTTCATCGCTCAGAAATTGATCGCCACGAAACCCGCTTTGCCATTCAGATTTTGCGCGACCAAATCGGTCAACGCGTTTGGCCAGCGCACCGCCTGGATCGAGGCACCTCCGGGGTACTGCTATTTGGTTTGAATAGCGAAAATGCCAGCGCACTCGGCCGACAATTCGAGGCGGGAACCGTGCAAAAACGCTACCTCGCCGTGGTGCGCGGCCACCCGCCGGAGAAAGGCAGTATCGATCATCCGCTCACCCGGCAGCTCGACCCTTACGAGTTCCGCGGCATCCAGAGCAACACGGAAGCCCAGGACGCCCTGACTCACTTCGAAAAACTGGCCGCAATCGAACTGCCTATCGCGGTTGACCGTTACCCGAGCAGCCGTTATGCACTCGTTGACCTGGAACCGATCACTGGCCGCCGGCATCAACTGCGCCGCCATATGAAGCATATCGCCCACCCGATCATTGGCGATGCCACCCACGGAAAAGGAAAGCACAACCGCTATTTTGCCGAACATTTTGCTTGTCAGCGTCTCTTGCTCGCCTGCGTCGAATTGGCTTTCGACCATCCGGTCAGCGGCCAGCGCCTGCGTATCAAACAGCCAGTATCCGGCGAATTTGCCAGCCTACTGGCCCGTTTCGGCTGGTCGGCTATTAGTAGCCGATAGAACTTTCGAGTTCTTCCAGACGCTTCATGTCACGTTCAAGTTCGACGAGATCCTGACCCAGCGCATCTCGCGCCGAAACCATGCCAACCGGCAACCCGTCTTCATCGACCACCGGCACGTGGCGAAAGCCACCCTCCGCCATCATGTGCAAGGCATAGGCCAAAGGTTTGTTAGCGCGAATGGTCTGCGGCTCGTGGGCCATGACCTGCGCCAGCACGCTTGCATCCGGATCCAGACCGGCCGCCAGAATTTTATTGAGGGCATCGCGCTCAGTGAAAATACCGACGATTTTCTGGTCTTCAAGGACCAGCAAAGCACCGATCTTATTCTCCGCCATCAAACGGCAGGCAGCGCGCACCGTCATGTCTTTATCTGCAGAAATCAGCTGGCGCTGAGCAAGAATATCCTTGATAAGTCTTTTCGGCATAGTTGTCTCCTTTATCGTTTATCGGCAAACACAGGATAAATTCTGGCACAAAAAGACAGCTTGCAGAGACACTATTTCGACTTGATGACGATCGCTGCAATGGCCAAAAAAATGATCACCATTCCGATCAATTCGACATTCATGGACTCACCCTTAGCAATACGTGGGATCAGGGTTTAAATTCATAAACCACGCGTACTCTGGCATCCGCTTTGGCCAGATCGATGAAGCCTATGCCACCCGGTTTTGAAATGATCCACTTCATAACCTCCTCATGATTTCGCATTTTCGGCGGCGCCTGCATACGTCCGGAAAAAACCTGGCGAGACCAGTAAGCATTGATATCAGCCAGATCCTTGCCCACCAGCACGCGGTAAAAACTAGCCCGGTCTGGATGCGCATCTTCCAGATCAACAGGCTGGGCTTCGACGCCATTGAAGAACTGGCGATTCCGACCAAAGAAAATATTGATGACTTCATTACGGGTCATGGCGGCGACACCGCAGTGCGTATTGACGACCACAACAAGCTCAGCCCGGAGGCCTGTCGTCGGCAGCAAGAAGCATAAGCCGACGGCGATAAAATAAGGAATCCGCTGCAATCTCATAGCGTTAAAAAATGAAATCCATGGTTAGTGAAAAAACGTCCATCTTCCCCGACCATGCAGCACTTTCACGGCGATAAGGGAAAATCGATGTCGGCTCGCCACGAACTGCATCCCACTGAACTTTCAACGCAATATTGCGCGCCACATCCCAGCGCGCCCCGAGGATGCTGGTTTTTTGCTCAACATGAGCATCGGCCATGATCGCCGCGACTACGGGATTCAAGGTGTTTTCACGCGACTCGGACGATGCCCATGAATAGCCCAGAAAAGGTGTCACCGCAACAATCCGGTAGCCCGCCAGCACATACCCGGCATCCGACGACTGAAACGCCTGGTTGCCCTGATGCGTCCGATTAAGCATCAATTGCAACTGCCAGGGACCACTGTCGTAAATGGCCCCTAACGAATAGTAATGGCTGCGCGTATTGGCAGTGGCCAGATACGCTGCTGCCTGGGCAGCAAATGGTGGCGGCAGATTTGCCTGCAAAACATCGTCAATTGGCAGGTTGTGCTTAAATCGAAGGTTGGCGTAACTGGCGCGAAAGAGCCAGGCGCCGGCTTGATAATCAACATAACCGCCGGCCATAACCGAACCATCGAGCCGCCACTGATTGGCCGCCAAGGGAACGTTGCCATTGGAAATGCCATAAAACAGCTTGCCGCGCAGGAGGTGATCACCCAGCGGCACGGTGAGCGCCACATCAGCGCCGTCAATGTTGTAAAAAGGCAGCGACCAGAAAAAGTCACCGGGTGGGCGCACAGTAAGGAAGGAATAGCCGACCAGCCGCGAGTCCGCCATCATGAAAAACTCGGTCCCCAGACGCCCGGCACGCAGACTCAAATTTGGGCTGGGTTCGTATTTCAGATAGGCCCAGGAAATTTCAGGGGCAAAGGTTCGATCGTAGCGGTAGCGGCTGACCGCCTGAACGACCGCTTCCAGCCGTGAATTGATCCGCCAGTTGGCTTGCGCGCCAAGCAGGCTATCGACCCGCGCATCCCAATTCTGGCGAGCACC
>CAZLPR010000037.1:0-3168 GCA_964561415.1 uncultured Dechloromonas sp.
CTGGTTATTTCCTTGCGAGCCCTTAATTTCGTCCTGCCTTTTACAACTGCCTACACCGAGGCGCGGGTCATGATGATTGCCAGCTCCGGGTAATAGGTCAGTCGGCTGATTTCGAGGTGTCGGCCGATTTCAATTGATTTCATCACATCACAGGCGGCAGCCGATTCTTCCACCAGGTTTGGGAAGGCATGGGCCGCGTCTACCACCGAAAATAGCGCCATCAGCAGCTTGCCGCAGGCTTTGTAATAATCCGGGTCGAGGCGAATATATTTGGCGCCGCCATCACAGGCATCGAGATAGGCCGCAGCAGTTCTTGCGGTCATCTCAAGTGAAATCAGGTTGCTTTGGCTCAAATCAGACATGGTGGCGCTCCTTCTGGGGTGTTGCAGAAACAATTTCTGTTGCAAGTATTAACGTCCGTATGGGGCTTTAAGTTGAGCTTTTTTTCGTGGTGCAACAAGCTTTTATTTCACGATTGAGGACAATGAGGGACGAGAGACCCTGGCGCAAGGTGAACCTGAAATATCTTCGTCTGCCCAACCGGGGGCAAAACTTGATGCGTCAATTTGCGATGGTTTTGGCAGTTGACCGTAAGCAAAGATTTGATTTTGCGGCGGTAGCAGTTTTTCCGCCGACGACTCAGCGATCTTGAGCCGCACGCAGTTTGTCGAGTTGGCCGGCCAGTTGATGCGAGGCTTCATTAAGTTCGGGTAAGAGTAGGTCGGCAGCGTCACCGAGACCGTTGTTGCTGAGATCAACGATGTCGTTGGCCAGCCCGTGAAAGCGCTGGTGCATGGCGATAAGCTCGCGGTAATCCGGCCCTCCCGCTGCGCTGTTCGAGATATCCGCCAACGTTTTGGCGAGGGTGCAGGAGCAGTGTTCCGAAAGTGGCATTTCGGCGTAATTGCCGCCGGCAAATGCATTGATGAACTGGCGGCGCCAGTGGTTGTGCAAGCGGATGGCGCCGTCGATATCGATACGCGTCATGGGCGGAGTCTCCAATTGGTTGAGGGCGGTGGGCGGAGAGTTTCATATCGCCGGCCAAGGTTCAGATTATGCCGCAGAGCGATCGATTCGGGCGCACCCCGTAAATTACGCGAGGTTCGTATTCACCTGGTCCACGGTAGCGAGACTTTGCGCCGTGACTCAATGCTGATCATTACGGTATCATTCCTCTTTTGGGGTTGGCTACGGCTTGCCTTTTTGAACGACTTAGAAGGATTTTTCCCCTCATGTTCGACGCAGTCCGCAATAACAAGAAAATCGTCCAGATTTTTCTCGCACTAATTACCCTGCCCTTCGCTTTTTTTGGTCTTGACTCCTATGTGCGTAGTGGGGGAACGGGCGAAGATGTCGCCAAGATTGGGGATGTGAAAATTACCCAGCAACAGTTTCAGCAGGCATTGCGCGATCAACAGGATCGTTTGCGGGCTCAGGAAGGTGGCCAACTGGATCCGAAGTTGCTGGATAATCCGGTCGCTCGCAAGGCGATTCTCGATGATCTGGTCGATCAGCGTTTGTTGCTGCTTGAAGCCAGCAAAAAGAAAATGTTTGTCAGTGACGCGGCGATTCGCCAGACGATTGGTGCCATTGATGCATTCAAGGTGGATGGTCAGTTTTCCACAGAGCGCTATGAAACAGCGCTGCGCGCTCAAGGTATGTCGCCGGCTGGCTTTGAGGCGCAACTGCGCCAGGATCTGACCCTGCAGCAACTGGCCGGGGCGATTGGTCAATCCGGAGTGCTGTCGCGTACTGTCAGCGATCGCGTGCTTGCCATGCAGACCGAGAAGCGCGAGGTGATGGAGTATCGTCTTCCTCTCGATAGCTATCTTGACAAGGTCAAGCTGGCGGACGATGCGGCGAAAAAGTTTTATGACGAAAATGCCAAGCAGTTTGAACTGCCGGAGCAAGCCATGGCCGAATACGTGGAGCTTTCGATGGAGGCTATCGGCGCCCAGTTGGCGGTGACCGAGGCGGAGGTCAAAGCCTGGTACGACGGCCATAAAGACAGGTATCAACAGCCGGAAGAGCGGCGGGCCAGCCATATTCTGATTGGCCTGGAAAAGCTTGGTAAGGACAAGGCAAAAGCCAAAGCTGAGGAAGTTTTCAAGGCGGTGCAGAAAAATCCGGCAAGCTTTGCCGAATTGGCGAAAAAGAATTCCGACGATCCGGGTTCGGCTGAAAAGGGCGGTGATTTGGGCTATTTTGGGCGCGGCATGATGGTCAAGCCCTTTGAGGATGCCACCCTGGCGCTGAAAGAGGGGGAGATTTCCGGCATCGTTGAGTCGGATTTCGGCTTCCATATCATCAAGCTCACAGGTATCCACGCCGCCAAGGAAAAGCCGTTGGCCGAAGTGAAGGGTGAGATTGAGGCTGAATTGAAAAAGGTGGCAGGTTCGCGAAAATTTGCCGAAGCGGCTGAGGCGTTCAGCAATACCGTTTATGAACAAGCGGACAGCCTGAAGCCGGTGGCCGAGAAGTTCAACCTGACAATCAAGCAGTCCGACTGGCTGGGGCGTCAGGCCAAACCGGCGAACGGCCCTCTGGCGAATGAAAAGTTGCTGGCTGCCTTATTCTCTGACGATTCAATTAAAAACAAGCGCAATACTGAAGCGGTAGAAATTGCCGCTAATACACTGGTTGCCGCCCGGATCGTTGAATACAAACCGGCGTCGCTCCAGCCTTTTGATAGCGTCAAGGTGAATATTGAAACTTTGCTCAAGCGTCAGGAAGCTCAGATTCTGGCCAAGAAAGAGGGCGAGTCCAAGCTGGATGCCGTGAAAAAAGGTGAAGACAAGCTGGTCTGGGGTGCCGCCAAGAGCGTATCTCGGATGGATTCCCGCTTGATTCCACCGTTGGCTGTCGCTGCGGTGTTCAGGATGGATAGCGCCAAGCTGCCGGCTTATACCGGCGTCGAACTGCCCGGCATGGGCTATGCGCTGTTCAAGTTGAGCAAGGTGGAGGCCGGCGATAAACTGGATGAGGCTCGCCAGCAGGCGATGCTGACGCAGTTGGGTAACTTGATGGCGCAGGAAGAAATGCGGCTTTATCTCGACTCATTGCGTAGCCGCTACAAAGTTGAAATCAACGCCGCGGTGCTGGAGGCGAAAGACAAGTAGGTTTCAGTTGCCTACGGCACAAAAAAGCGGACTTCAAGTCCGTTTTTTT
>CAZLPR010000037.1:3192-6636 GCA_964561415.1 uncultured Dechloromonas sp.
AACGCCGACCGGGTTTAAGCGGATCGGCGTTTTTGGCCATTTTTTCGGGTTGACCGTAGAGCTACCCTTGTTTTCAAGGCCACACATAAGCTGTGTGGCAAAACGCTTACGCCGGCAGTGGTTCGGCGTTACCCAGAGCAACGGTGTTCATGCCGCCATCCACGTACATGATCTCGCCAGTGATGCCGCTCGCCAGATCGGAGAGCATGAAGGCTGCGGCATTGCCGACTTCATCAATTGTCACGTTGCGACGTAGCGGCGCGTGATGCGAGTTGTAGGAGAGCAGCTTGCCGAAATTGCCGATGCCTGATGCCGCCAGCGTCTTGATCGGGCCAGCCGAGATGGCATTGGCACGAATCCCCTCTGGTCCGAGGCAGAAAGCCAGGTAGCGAGTGGCCGCTTCGAGGCTGGCCTTGGCCAGACCCATGGTGTTGTAATTCGGCATGGTGCGCTCGGCCCCGAGGTAGGAAAGGGCCAGCGCCGCACTCTTGCGCCCCTGCATCATCGGGCGTGCCGCCTTGACGAGAGCCGGGTAGCTGTACGAAGAGATTTCATGGGCAATACGGAAGGAATCACGGGTGATGCCATCAAGGAAGTCGCCCTCGATGGATTCGGTGGGCGCATAGGCGATGGAGTGCACCAGCCCATCCAGCCCGTCCCAGTGTTTGCCGAGTTCGACGAAGAGATTGGTGATCTGTTCGTCGCTACCGACATCGAGCGGGAAAACCAGTTCGCTGTCGAACTCTTTGGCGAATTTGTTGATACGGTCGATAAAGCGCTCGTTCTGGTACGAAAAGGCGAGTTGTGCGCCTTCCCGATGGCAGGCCTTGGCGATGCCATAGGCAATTGAGTGCTTCGAAAGCAGACCGGTAATTAGAATTTTTTTGTCGGCGAGAAAGCCCATTTGATGTTCTCCCTAAGGGGTTTAGCCGGCGGATTATAAACCGAGAAGAAATATTTGGCGGTGTCCGATACCGTGTTCCAGGTATCGGTGCGGCGTTGCCGAGCGCCGCAGCCCATAAGCGATTACATATTGGGATAGGTCGGCCCCTCGCCGCCCTGTGGCACGACCCAATTGATATTTTGCGCTGGATCCTTGATGTCGCAGGTTTTGCAGTGGACGCAGTTCTGGGCATTGATCTGCAAGCGGGGGTTCTTGCCGTTCTCGTCGAACAAAATTTCATAAACGCCGGCTGGGCAGTAGCGCTGTTCGGGCGCATCGTATTGCGCCAGATTGACCGTGATCGGTATCGTCGGATCCTTCAGTTGCAGGTGGCAAGGCTGGTCTTCCTCGTGATTGGTGCTGGAGAGAAAGACGGAAGAGAGGCGGTCGAAGCTAAGTACGCCATCCGGTTTGGGATAACTGATCAGCGGGCATTCGCTGGCCAGCTTCAGCTTGGCGTGATCCGGCGTCGTGTTATGCAGGGTCCACGGCGCTTTGCCGCCGAAAACAAGCTGATCGATGCCGAACATGATCGAACCGTATTTCAAGCCTTTGTTCATCCACGGTTTGAAGTTACGTGCCTGATGCAGTTCTTTATACAGCCAGCTTTGCTTGAAGGCCTCGGGATAGGCCGTCAGCTCATCGCGCTGGCGTTCGCCGGCGAGGGCGTTGAAACAGGCCTCTGCGGCCAGCATGCCGGATTTGATGGCGCAGTGCGAACCCTTGATGCGGGCAGCATTGAGGAAGCCGGCATCGTCGCCGACCAGCACGCCGCCGGGGAAAGTCAGTTTCGGCAGGGACTGCAGGCCGCCAGCGGTGAGTGCTCGGGCGCCGTAGGCAATGCGCTTGCCGCCTTCAAGAAATTGGCGGATATTCGGATGCGTCTTGAAGCGTTGAAACTCTTCAAATGGTGAAAGATGCGGGTTGCTGTAGCCCAGCCCGACAACGAAGCCGACCGCGACTTGGTTGTTTTCCAGATGGTAGAGAAAGCCGCCGCCATAGGTGTCCGAATCCATCGGCCAGCCGCCGCTATGGACAACCAGCCCGAGCTGGTGCTTTTCCGGGGTGACTTCCCAGAGCTCCTTGAGGCCGATACCGTAGGTTTGCGGATCGACGCCGTCGCGCAGATTGAATTGTGCTTCGAGCTGCTTGCCGAGGTGGCCGCGGCAGCCTTCGGCAAAGAAGGTATATTTGCCGTGCAGTTCCATGCCCATCTGGAAATTCGGGCCTTCCGAGCCGTCGTGCAAGCGGCCCATGTCGCCGGTGGCGACGCCTTTGACGGCGCCATTTTCATCGAACAGCACTTCCGCACCGGCAAAGCCTGGGTAGATTTCAACACCCAGCGCTTCCGCTTGTTCGCCCAGCCAGCGGCAGACGTTGCCCAGTGAAATAACGTAGTTGCCTTCATTGTGAAAGCACTTCGGCAACAGGCTGTTGGGCACCCTGGTGGCGCCGGTTTCGGAAAGAATGAAGAAACGGTCTTCAGAGACTGGCGCATTGAGCGGTGCGCCGTCTGCCTGCCAGTTGGGGAGCAGTTCGGTTAAGGCGCGTGGGTCCATCACCGCGCCGGAGAGAATGTGGGCACTAATTTCAGCCCCTTTCTCGATCAGGCAAACGGCAATCTCGCGGCCGTTTTCTGCGGCAAGTTGTTGCAGCCGGATGGCCGAGGCCAGCCCGGCCGGTCCGCCGCCAACGATGACGACGTCGAATTCCATGGCTTCGCGTTCCATGTTGTCTCCTTTGTTTTATTGTGACGTTATTTTCAATACGGTACAGTATGGAAATGTATTGATCAACCCCTCAGGACTATCACCAATATGGAACATGAAAAGCAGCTGATTCACGTCACAAAAATGCCGATTCGCTGGGGCGATATGGATGCCTACGGCCATGTGAACAATACCGTTTATTTTCGTTATATGGAGCAGGCGCGGGTGGAGTGGCTCGATGGGTTGAAAATCGAAGTGCGCCCCGGCGGGCTTGGTCCGGTGATCATCAATGCCAGCTGTACCTTCCTGGCGCCGTTGAATTACCCCGGCACTGTCGAGGTACGGACTTTTGTCGGTCAGCTTGGGCGTTCCAGCCTGCAAACTTACGTTGAAATGCGCCTTGATGGCGATGACATGCTTTATGCGGAAGGTGCCGCCAAGGTGGTCTGGATGGATACGCAAACGGGTAAATCGGCACCGATTCCCGATCACGTGCGGGCCAGCCTCGAAACGGCGTGAAGCTCGGGTAAACTGGGCGCCATGAGCCAAAAGAAAACCTGGGAAAAACTACTCTCCGCTGAGCGACCGGGCGCCGGCAAAGCACCGGGCACGCCTGAGCGCACAGCCTTTCAGCAGGATTACGACCGCATTGTCTTTACCTCGGCCTTTCGGCGGATGAAGGACAAAACGCAGGTTTTCCCGCTATCGAAAAGTGACTACGTGCGGACGCGCCTGACGCACAGCCTGGAAGCCAGCTGCGTCGGGCGTTCGCTCGGCGCCGTGGTGGGCCGT
>CAZLPR010000037.1:6686-12014 GCA_964561415.1 uncultured Dechloromonas sp.
TTCGGCGCCATCGTCGCCGCCGCCTGTCTGGCTCACGATATCGGCAATCCGCCTTTCGGCCACGCCGGTGAGGACGCAATTCGCGAGTGGTTTTTTACTTCCGGTCTGCTCGAGCGCCATGCCTTCACGCCAGCCCAGCGGGCTGACTTTGAGCGTTATGAGGGCAATGCCCAGGGGTTTCGCATCCTTACCCGTCTGCAAAACCCGGCTAATCCCGGTTTGCAACTGACCAGTGCGGTGCTGGCCACTTTCACCAAATATCCGCGGCCGTCGCAGCTCGATGTTGAACTGGATGGCAAGAGCGGCAAGAAATTCGGTTTTTTTCAGCAGGATGCCGGGGCGTTTCAGCAAGTGGCGCGGTCAACCGGACTTATCGAGCGAATTCCCGGTACCGCCTGGCGGCGCCATCCGCTGGCTTTTCTGGTTGAAGTCGCGGACGACACTTGTTATCTGATCGTCGATCTCGAAGATGCCGCCAAGCTCGGCTTTGTGCCCTATCGCGATGCCGAATGTCTGCTCGCTGACCTGGCTGGCAATACGGTCAGTGGTGGCCGCTTGGAGCGTTTGCATGATCCAAAGGAACGCCTGGAATATCTGCGGGCCAAGGCCATTGGCTGCCTGCTGGAAAGTGCGGCCGCGGTATTCCTGGAAAATGAGGATGCCATCCTCAAAGGTGAGTTTGATGATGAGTTACTTAGCCAGTCACCGATTGCGCATCCCTTGCAAGCGGTGTTGAAACTGGCCAAGGAAACCATTTACAACGCCCGCCCGGCCCTGGAAATTGAAACTGCGGGCTTTGAAGTGCTCGGCGCGCTGCTTGGCCTGTTCACCAACGCCGTCGAAGCCAGCGCCGGCTATGCCCGGTTCACCACCCGTGAGCGCATGCTGCTCAAATTGTTGCCGGCACAGTTTCAAGGGCATGGCGGCGAACCGAATTCAGACCCGTATATCCGCCTTCTGCAGGTGGCCGATTTTGTCGCCGGAATGACCGATTCCTATGCCGTGGATATGTATCGCAAACTGAAAGGTTTCGCCCTGCCGGGGTGATCGGCTCACTTTGTAACGGTTTGGCCAATAGCCGGGATGCCAAGATGCAATCAGTAATGTCGGCCTATTGGGTCCAGGCGTTACCCATCATGGATGACTTCCAATGGGTGCCGGCAAGAGCTGTATTCTTTTCTTGGGTGGTATTATTTTCTTCTGATTAATTTGAAACAGGGTTTCTTCGTGCCTCGGATATTTTCCTCGCATCTGCTTAAAACATGCTTTGCGTGGGGTTTTTTTCAGCGAGTCAGGCACGGGTTGTTGGTGATGGCAGCCATTTGTCTGGTCAGCGGCGCATTTGCGGCTGAGGATATTGTGACCAGGCCGATCATCGGCAGCGATTTTCAGTCAGCCAGCGAAGCGCTGATCGAGGCGATTGAGGCCGAAGGCTTGGTGGTCAGCGCGAAGATCCCGTTTAACGCCATGCTTGAACGTACTGCGGGTGCCGTGTCGCGCCAGGCTAGTCCGTTTGCCAATGTGCAAATCGTGCAATTCTGCAGCAGCTTGCTGGCTTGGCAATTACTCGAAGAAGAAGCGGCGCAGATCGCGCTTTGCCCGCTCTCGATGACGCTTTATGAGATGGGTGGCGATCGAGCCAAGGGTGAGATTTATCTCGCTTACCGTTCGCCGGGGCAGGCAACGGCGGGGCGAATGAAAGCGGAAAAACTGCTTCAGCGCCTCGTTGACCGCAGCGCTGAGTTGGCGCGCTGGCGCTGGTAATCAGCTACGTTGCTTCATCAGCGCTTTGAGCCCATTAACACTCAAAATCCGGATGTGTTTCTGCTGTACCGCAATATGCCCATCTTCCTGGAAGCGGGAAAATGTCCGGGAGACAGTTTCCAGCTTGAGGCCAAGATAGCTGCCGATTTCCTCACGCGTCATGCGCAGGAAAAATTCGGCATGCGAATAGCCGCGGGCCGTGAATCGTTGTGAAAGATTGAGCAGGAAGGCAGCCAGGCGTTCTTCGGCGCGCATGGTGCCGAGCAGCATCATAACGCCATGATCGCGCACGATTTCCCGACTCATGACCTTATGAAAATGGTGTTGTAGCGAGTGAATTTCACGCGACAGCGTTTCCATCTGCAAAAAGGGAATGGCGCAGATATCGCTGTCTTCCAGTGCGATGGCGTTGCAGGTGTGTTGTTCAGTGCAGATGCCGTCAAGGCCCAGCAATTCACCGCCCATTTGAAAGCCGGTGACCTGTTCGCGGCCATCTTCAATTAAAACGTCAGTCTTGAAGAAGCCGCTGCGAATGGCATAAATGGCATCGAAAGGATCGCCGGCGCGATAAAGGTATTCGCCACGCTTCAAGCGGCTGCGATTGGACACAAGGGAGTCGAGGCGCTCGAGTTCATCTGGTTCAAGCCCGAAAGGAAGGCATAATTCACGCAGATTACAGTTCGAGCAGGCAGTTTTAACCAAAGCTAGCGTATTCACCTTAAGCTGCGCATTCTGTAGAGGCATTTACAATCTCCATTCGGTTGACCCACGTCAACTACAAATGGGAATCGTATATTGATAATTGACGTCAAACTTGACCGGTATGTTCAATGAACTTCGTAACTGAAAACTTTGTTTTTGATCCCCAGATTATTCGTCGCTTTGACGTCAATGGCCCGCGCTATACGTCCTATCCGACAGCTGATCGCTTCGTTGAGGCATTTGACTCGGAGGCTGCCAAGCTTTGGCTCGGGAAACGCAATATTGGCGGCATCAGCCGCCCTCTCTCATTATATTTCCACATTCCTTTTTGTAACACAATTTGCTACTACTGCGCCTGCAATAAGATCATTACCAAAGATCACGGGCGCAGTGCCAAATACCTGAAGTACCTGGCCAAGGAGCTGGATCTGCAAAGCGCCAGCCTTGAAGGTCGCGATGGCGAGCACGAAGTGATTCAACTGCACTGGGGCGGCGGTACGCCGACTTTCCTCTCGCACGACGAAATGCGTCAGTTGATGGGCGAAACGCGCAAGCATTTCAAATTGCTGGATGGCGGCGAATATTCGATCGAAGTCGACCCGCGCAAAGTGGATACCGCCACCGTCGCGCTGCTCGGCGAACTCGGTTTCAACCGGATGAGCGTTGGCGTGCAGGATTTTGACGAGCGCGTGCAGGTCGCCGTCAACCGCATCCAGAGTGAAGAAGAGACAGCCAACGTGATTGCCGCGGCCAGGGCCAACGGTTTCAAATCGATCTCCATCGATCTGATTTACGGCTTGCCGCATCAATCTGCAACGGGCTTTAGCCGCACGCTGGATCGGGTGCTGGCGATGGACCCGGATCGTCTGTCGATCTACAACTATGCGCACATGCCGACGCTGTTCAAACCGCAGCGCCGGATTGCCGATAAAGACCTGCCGGCCGCTGATACCAAGCTGCAGATTCTCGCGCTGGCGATCAAGAAACTGACTGAGGCCGGTTACGTTTTCATTGGCATGGATCACTTCGCCAAGCCCAACGACGAGTTGGCGGTTGCCCAGCGCCAAGGTCGGTTGCATCGTAATTTTCAGGGTTACTCAACCTACGCCGATTGCGACATGCTCTCGTTTGGCATTTCATCGATCAGCAAGGTGGGGCCGACCTACAACCAGAATGTCAAAACGCTGGACGAATATTACGACCGACTCGATGCCCAGATACTGCCGGTCTTCCGCGGTATTGAGCTGAACGCCGATGATATTTTGCGGCGCTCGATCATTCAGGCGCTGATGTGCCATTTTGAGCTTTCTATCGAGAGCATCGAAAGCGCGCACCTGATTGATTTCCACAAGTATTTCGCTGAAGAGCTAGGTGATCTGAAAGAGATGGAAGAGGCTGGCTTGCTCAAAATTGATCGCGAGTGGATTACCGTGTTGCCGCCGGGACGGATGCTGGTTCGCGTCATTACCATGGCATTCGACCGTTATTTGCGCGCTGACCGCCAACGAAAACGCTACTCCAAGGTGATCTGAGCGTCGTGCATCTGCTGAGGCGTGCGGGTTAAACTGCACGCCTCTTTCAATTTGTCTCTCCGATGCCTGATTCCGGCTTTTTCGCCCTTTTCCTCGTTGGTCTGCTCGGTGGCACTCATTGCGTCGGTATGTGTGGTGGCATTGTCGGTGCGCTTTCGATGGGCGCGCCGGCCCGCTGGTCGATGCTGCTGGCTTATAACGCCGGGCGTATATTTTCCTATTCTGCCGCCGGTGCCATTGCCGCCGCCAGTCTTGGCCTTGAGGGCCAGGTGCCGACCCGGCTGATCCTTTATTTTTTCGCCAATCTGATGCTCGTCGCGCTGGGCTTGTACCTGCTCGGTGTGACTCGGGCGCTGGCTTTCACTGAGCGAGCCGGACAAGGGCTGTGGCGCATGCTTCAGCCAATGACCAAACGCTTTTTGCCGGCTCGTCGCGTCGGCCAGGCATTTCCACTCGGTTTGCTCTGGGGCTGGCTGCCCTGCGGCCTCGTTTATAGCGCTTTGGCGAGTTCGCTCAGTGCCGGTTCGGCAGAGCGGGGGGGCTTGATGATGCTGGCTTTTGGTCTTGGCACCTTGCCTAATCTACTGCTCGCCGGCATTGTGCTGGCGCGCTTGAACGAATTTGTTCGTCGTCCGGCGGTCCGTATGTTTGCTGGCTTGTTGGTGCTCGGTTTTGGCATTTATGGTCTGATTGGGTGGCTGCGCCTGGTCGGCTGGATTTGAATTAGGGAACTGCGATGAAAATTCTATTGCCGGTTGATGGTTCCGATTGTGCGTTGCGTGCGGTTGAGCATTTGATTGTTCATGGCAACTGGTTTCGCGATGTTTCCGAAATCCACCTGCTGCATGTTCACGCACCGATTCCGATTGGTCGTATCCAGGCGCATGTCGGCAACGAGACTTTGCACGCTTATTATCAGGAAGAAAGCCTGGCGCAATTGAGTCAGGCGCAGCAAAAGCTCGATGCAGCAGGGCGTATCCATACAACGCATATTCATGTCGGGCAGCCGGCTGAGGTTATCGCCAAAATGGCTACCGAACTGGCTTGTGATCTGATCCTCATGGGCACCCACGGGCGCAGCGGGATCGCGGGGCTGGTCATGGGTTCCATTGCCAGCCGTGTGTTGCATCTGGTGGCTTGTCCGGTTTTGTTGATCAAATGAGCCAGGATGAAGGCATGGTTGTTGAGTTTTCTATCGGCGGCATGACTTGTGCCGCCTGTTCGGCGCGCCTGGAAAAAGTATTGAATCGGCAGCCGGGTATGCAGGCCAGCGTCAATCTCGCCTCTGAGCGGGCGCGTGTGCGGTTGGCGGCTGGCGCCGATGTGGCCG
>CAZLPR010000038.1:0-11982 GCA_964561415.1 uncultured Dechloromonas sp.
CACCTTTGAAGGCATCGCCCGCAACTCGGTGGAAGCCTACTTCCACTCCGTTTCCATCCTGCGCGCCCCGATGCGCAATCAGCTGTTCAGCCCGGCCTTCAAATCCGCTCTCGGCGGCTACGACGCAATCGAGGTCTTCAAGCAGCACGCCGCAAAAGCCGACACCGACGACCCGCTGGCGCAGATCCAGTATCTCGACCTGAAAACCTATCTGGTTGGCGACATCAACACCAAAGTCGACCGCGCCAGCATGGCCCACTCGCTGGAAGTCCGCGAACCGCTGATGGACCACGAGTTGATCGAATGGCTCGCCACCCTGAACTCCTCGCAGAAAATCCGCGGCCAGGAAACCAAATACCTGCTCAAGAAATCGATGGAGCCCTTCCTCCCCGACGACGTCCTCTATCGGCCGAAAATGGGTTTCTCGGTGCCCCTCGCCCGCTGGTTCCGCGGCCCGCTCAAACAGCGTGTTCAGGATGCACTGCTCGGCCCCCGCCTGGCCGAAACTGGCTGGTTCAATCGCGACTATCTGCAGCATCTGGTCGATGCCCACAACAACGGCAGCCGGGATTACAGCGCTTCGATCTGGACCATCCTGATGTTTGAGGCCTTCCTGCGCAACGTCATGGAACAAGGCGAACCGGCATGATCCGCGCCCTTCACGTTCTCGATCACTCCATTCCGCTGCATAGCGGCTACACCTTCCGTACCGCCGCCCTGCTGCGCGAACAGCGCGCCCTCGGCTGGGAGACTTTTCATCTCACCTCACCCAAGCAAGGCGCAACCGCCGGGCCTTTTGAAGACGTAGACGGTCTGCGCTTCTACCGCACGCCGCCAGCCACCGGCGCGCTCAGCAAACTCCCCATCGGCAAAGAAATAGCGCTGATGAAGCAACTGGAAACCCGCCTCGAAGAAGTCGTTCGCGAAATCCGCCCCGACATCATCCATGCCCACTCTCCCGTCCTCAACGCCCTTCCCGCCATCAAGATTGCCCGCAAGCTCGGCATCCCGGTCGTCTACGAGATTCGCGCCTTTTGGGAAGACGCCGCGGTCGACCACGGCACCACCCACCAAGGCAGCCTGCGCTACCGCGTCACCCGCAAACTCGAAACCCGTGCCATTCAGCAAGTGGATCACGTCTTCACCATCTGCGAAGGCTTGCGCGCCGACATCGTCGGACGCGGACAAAGTTACCGTCATCCCCAATGCCGTCGATATCGCCGCCTTCAAACTAGCCAGCCCGCCCGACGCGGAATTACAGCAAAAATGGCAGTTGACCGGCAAAACCGTGATCGGCTTCATCGGCTCCTTCTACGCCTACGAAGGTCTCGACCTGCTCCTGGCCGCCCTGCCCGCCATCATTGAACAGAAGCCGGACATTCGCCTGCTGCTCGTCGGCGGTGGCCCGCAAGAAGCCAATCTCCGCCAGCAAGTCGAACTGCTTGGCCTGAAAGATCATGTCATCTTCACCGGCCGCGTGCCACACAATGAAGTCAGCCGCTATTACGACCTGATCAACGTCCTCGCTTACCCGCGCCACCCGATGCGCCTGACCGAACTCGTCACCCCGCTCAAGCCGCTCGAAGCCATGGCCCAGGGCCAGCTCTTTGTCGCCTCGGATGTCGGCGGCCATAAAGAACTGGTCGAGCACAACAAGACTGGCATCCTCTTCAAGGCCGGAGATCGGCAAGCGCTGGCTCAGGCCATTCTGGGACTGCTCAACAATCGGGAATACTGGCCGGAACTAAAAGCCAATGGTCGAAGCTTTGTTGAAACGGTGCGCAATTGGCGAAACAGCGTTGCCAATTACAAAAAGCCCTATCAACAACTGACAGGCAACGGCAATTAACATGCCTGACACAAGACAACCCCACATCGTGGTTTTTTCAAGTCTGTTTCCTAGCCAGATTCAGACCGGTGCGGGTCTCTTCATTCGCGAACGCATGTTTCGGGTGGGCCAACAACTGCCCATCGCTGTGCTTGCCCCAACGCCATGGTTTCCTTTCCAGGGCGTGCTGCGCCGAATCAAGCCCCATTTCCGGCCCGGTGCGCCAGCCTATGAAAAACAGTCCGGCATTGATGTCTGGTATCCCCGTTTTTTCTCAATACCCAGCCTGCTCAAAACACTTGATGGCTTGATGATGGCATTAAGCGCACTCCCTCGCCTGCGCCAACTCAAAAATGAAGGGCGGCTCGATCTCATTGATGCTCACTTTGCCTACCCGGATGGCTACGCTGCCAGCCTATTGTCAAAGTGGCTCAAGGTGCCATTCACCATCACTCTGCGCGGTACGGAAAGCAGACATATTCAAGACGCCCGATTCGCCAAAAAGCTCTTAAAAGCCATTGAGCGAGCCGCACACGTATTTTCCGTTTCCGAATCCTTGCGCCAACTTGTCATCACTCATGGCGCCAACCCGGCAAAAATTGAGGTGGTTGGCAACGGCATTGATATCTTGCGCTTCACCCCACGAGACAAAACCACTTGCCGGGCTGACCTTGGCATTCCATCGGGCACCCAGGTTCTGATTTCGGTCGGCGGACTCGTGCCAAGAAAAGGTTTTCACCGGGTGATTGAATTACTGCCACAACTCAAACAAGAGTTTCCTGACCTTCTTTTTTTGATCGTCGGTAGCGGCAGCGCGGAAGGCAACAATCGTTCAGCACTTGAACACCAAGTCAAACAACTCAAGCTCGAAAACTGCGTCAAATTTTTTGGCGCCTTACCACCCGACGAACTGCCGTCTGTACTTTCTGCCGCCGACGTTTTTGTCCTGGCCACCAGTAACGAAGGATGGGCCAATGTATTCCTTGAAGCCATGGCCTGCGGCCTGCCGGTGGTCACTACTAATGTTGGTGGCAATCAGGAAGTAATCAATAACGACAAACTGGGCATTGTCGTCCCTTATGGAGACAAACCGGCTTTGTCCAGAGCTATCAGTGACTCACTGCATCGCTCTTGGGATAAGCAGTTCATTCGTAGTTATGCAGAAAACAACACCTGGGCTGAACGCGTCACGCGTCTATCCAGTCACTTTCTTCGTATTGCGCAGAAACCAGAGGAAACAATATGAGCGACTTTTACACAAAACTTGTTTCCGGCCTTCTGTTTCCAATCCACGAGCGCCTCAAACATCACACCACGGTAGCCGTCCGCAAACAACTGGAAGAAACGCAATGGTGGCCGCGGGAGCGCCTTGAAACACTTCAGCTAGACAGACTGCGCAATCTTCTGACAAAAGCACAAAACGACGTTCCCTACTACCGTGATCTTTTTTCCAGTATCGGATTCAACGCTGAAAAAATTAGCGCCCTGGCGGAACTTAAACACCTCCCCTTCCTAACCAAACCGATTATTAGAAAAAATCAGGAACAGCTTAAATCGACCAAGGCCGAAAACCTGACCCGCTTCAATACCGGCGGCTCCTCCGGCGAACCACTCATTTTCTTTATCGGCAACGAACGGGTCAGCCATGACGTCGCCGCCAAATGGCGAGCAACCCGCTGGTGGAATGTCGACATCGGCGACCCGGAAATCGTAGTCTGGGGTAGCCCCATCGAACTAAGCTCACAAGACCGCATCCGCATGATGCGTGACCGCTTGCTACGCACAGAACTTCTCCCGGCATTTGAAATGAGCGAAAAAAAACTGGATGGCTTCATTGCCACCATCAGACGCACCCGCCCGGCGATGCTCTTCGGCTATCCCTCCTCAATTTCTCTTATCGCCCGCCATGCCGAAAAGGCCGGCCAACCCATGAACGATCTGGGCATCAAAGTTGCATTCGTCACGTCGGAGCGTCTCTACGACCACCAACGTGACGAAATCAGCCGCATTTTCGGATGCCCAGTCGCCAATGGCTATGGCGGCCGGGATGCAGGATTTATAGCCCACCAATGCCCGCAAGGCAGCATGCACCTCACCGCTGAAGATATCCTTGTCGAAATCGTCGACAAGGATGGCAATGCATTGCCCAACGGAACAGCCGGTGAAGTTGTCGTTACCCATCTGGCAACCAGCGAATTCCCCTTTATCCGCTACCGCACCGGCGATGTGGCAATCCTCTCCGATGCAAAATGCGCCTGCGGCCGTGGCCTGCCCATGCTGGAAGAAATACAAGGGCGAACAACTGATTTCGTCATGGCCACTGATGGCACGATCATGCATGGCCTGGCACTGGTCTACCCGATCCGGGACATTCCCGGAATCGCCGCCTTCAAAGTGGTTCAGGAAACACTTGAACGCGTCATGGTGCACATCATTCCCGAAGAAAGCTGCGGTCAACAGGTAGAAACGCTGATTTCTCAAGGAATCAAAGCACGGCTTGGGCAAACGGTGAATGTTCAGGTTCTCCGGGTAGACGACATCCCTAAGGAAAAGTCCGGCAAATACCGGTATGTTCAAAGCCTGATTATGGAGAATTGAGACATGCCGGAAAACCAATTAATAATGGATATATAACAAATGCGGGATATCGTCGTTGTCGCTTTGATTATATTTTGCTTATGGGCCACAATAAAACATGCATCTTGGGGGGCGCTTGCATGGGTATTTCTTAGCGTCTCAAGTTTTCATCAACAGGGATATGCCACCGCCGGCCTACCTGTCGCAGCCGCAATCGCCGCTTTACTTATTCTGGTAATCTTCTTCAGAAAAGAAGGATTCGACATTCCTACACAGCTCCCGGTGGTGCTACTGGCTTTATTTACCACTTGGATAACAATTACATATCTTGCATCACCGTCTCTTGATGAAAATTACGAGATGTGGTCAAAAGTAATGAAAATAAATATATTTAATTTCATTGTCTTGGGAGTTTTGCGCTCACGCGAAGATATCGACAAACTGATCTGGGTTATTGTTTTAGCCCTTGCACTAACTGGATCAAAAGGTGGAATTTTCACTTTGGCAACAGGAGGAAGCTATAGAGTTTGGGGGCCGGGTGGCTTTATAGGAGGCAACAATGAATTCGCCGTAGCTCTTGTGATGGTTATTCCATTGATGTACTACCTAAAACAGCAAAGTAAAAATATTTGGGTAGGCCGACTGCTAATCATGGGGATGCTACTTTGCGGTACTGCATCTCTAGGGAGTCAATCCCGCGGGGCGCTACTCGCCTCGGCTGCCATGATATTAATGCTGATAATAAAAAGCCAGCGAAAAGCCCCTCTACTTTTAGTCATCATGCTTCTCATCCCCCCAATAATAGCTTTTATGCCGGACGAGTGGACTTCACGAATGTCCACCATTGGCGCATATGATGCGGATCAGTCTGCAATGGGGCGAATCAATGCTTGGACAATGGCTTGGAACTTGGCTTGGGATCGACCTTTTGGCGGCGGATTCGAAAATATAAAACTTGAGTATTTTTCAAAATATGCCCCTGATACATCTTATATGCAAGGAGCACACAGTATCTATTTTCAGGTCATGGGCCAGCATGGCTTTATTGGCTTCTTCCTTTTTATTGGTATTGGATTTACAACATGGCTTTGTGCCAATCGTATAGCCCGCAACGCAAAAACAAACCCCAAAGACAAGTTGCTAGCAGGCATGATTCAGGTATCGATGGTTGGCTATGCTGTAGGTGGTGCATTCCTCGCTTTGGCCTACTTTGACGTTCCCTATTACCTCATGATTGCAATTGTTCGAATACTTCACTTGCAGGACAGAGAAAAACTTTCGCCACGACCGATAGCAACCTCTCCGAGCGTTCAAGCATGAAACGCTCATTCTATTTCCGTATTTTATTCACCATTTTTTGTGTCGGAATAGTTTTGCCACTCGGTACTATTCTTTCAATTTGGTGGCCTGTAGTTTACAAATACCAAATATCGGGAATTGAAATCACACCAGCCTTGGTCAAGCAGCTGCATAGCCGACCTGATTCTAAAATACTGGCGGAAATAGGTCGTCAATCTCTCGCCGTAAGTCCATATCTTGAAACACCGGAAGCATTACATAATGCCGCAGAAAACATCCTGAGAGGAAAACTGGTTCTGCCACGCCATCCCTCGGCCACTATTAGCACACCCTTCCGACTTAAGGATCTTGACCAAGATGGAGAAACGCTTGGTCTGCATTTAGGTAGTCTTATTGATGTACGCATCCTGCTTGATGCCTATGCCATTAACCCGCGAGAAGCTTATCTGGCGACAGCGGTAGAACGTTATGCCAGTTTTGCGAAAGCAGAGAGCGAAGCTTGGATACCGCATGGGTTTCTTTGGAACGACCATGCAATCGCTGCCCGGATTAGCCTCTCAGCCGAGCTATGGCGACTAACCCGAAATAATCCAATATACGGCCCAATTCTTGAGAATATATTGCCACTTCATGTTTGGCGCTCAATGCGCTTGCTAGCGGATCCAACGCAATACACTTATGCAACCAATCATGGCGTGATGCAGAATGTTGCACTACTCCAAGCCAGAGCGGCTTTTCCAGATATTCCCGATTCTCTTAACCTTGCTCAATTGGCGGTAGATAGATTAGAAGCTCAATTAGGCCACTATTTAAGTTCCGAGGGCATGATCCTTGAGCACTCGGCCGGTTACGACAAGCACGGCATCGAACTTCTTATGATAGCGATTCGTTCTGCTGAACTCGCTGATTTACACACGCCGGATTGGAAATCCCGGGTATTAAAAGCAAGGACTCTGCTCGACATCATTAGACGACCTGATGGTTCCTTACCGCGCTTTGGCAACACACGCGGCGATCCAGAACCAGTACATGACTTTATACCTGTTCTCCAGCCTCCTCCCAAAGATGGATTAACAACACTCCCGCTTTCTGGATACGCCTTCTGGCGTGACTCAGGCCAAACTGTTTGTGGCACTAATGGAACACATCTAAGCTTTGCCGCTTCACTCTTTCCTGGACACGCTCACAAACTCGCTGATGAGGGCAGCATCATGCTTTGGGCAGGCGGCCGGGTCTGGATTGATAATACGGGATACTGGCCTTTCGGAATGGCTGGTCGATCTGATGTGGATGGCTGGCGAGGATCAAATGCGCCATACCTATTAGGTGAATCCTCTAAAAAATTCAGGATGGCCCGTTTAAGCCACGCAAAGACGAATAATGGATTACTTTTTCTCGAATTTACACGGCAAAGTCAAAGCGGCCCTGCGATAGATAGACAGGTTATTGGTCTCAATAGCCAAACATGGTTAATAGTTGACTTTGCGAAGAATACAGAAGATCGCTCGATGACCAGTTTGTGGACATTAGCCCCAGAAACACAGGTTATTAAAACTGCTGAACCGGTACTCGATGGTTATTCGGTCACCTATCCAGATTTACCTTGTTCTTTAGATATAAAATTTCCGAAAAACACCCCTCCGATAAGCTCCACGCTACATGGCCAAATAAAACCATTTGGTGGATGGATGATGTGGCATGGACAAAGGACAGCGACTACCGCTATCGAGTTGACGCAATCAACGGGCTCAAACGCGCTACTACTCGCACTACGACGAAACGATTCACCAACTTCAACTATCGAGTCTTGGGAAGGAAAATCCAGTCAAGAATGGCAGGCTCATATTCAGGTTAACACATTAGGCCAATTAGAAATAATTAGAGAACCCAACAGCATTACGGTAATCAGAAACAATAAACGGAACATTTTGGAACTTGAAGAGATATCGCCACAACAAAGCGAGAGGAAAAAAATCGCCGACTCCCTGAATAGCTTGGCCTCGCATTACCCGCCTTATCGCGACTATATTCCTTGGCGAATAAATGCCACGAAACTTCTGGCAATTTTTGCCGGAGTCATGTTAGCTACTTTAGCGCTTGTATTTTGGCTACGTCCAAGATGGAGGAGCGCAATCACATTTACCGGGATAACCGGCTGGACAATGGTGACACTATGGTTAAATTTCGTATATTTCCGCTAGCTTTTCAGCTTAAAGCATCTCTATTTTGTTCATTGTTTTCGCTCTCAATTTCTATTGCATACGCACAAAATCAGGAAGTACCCGGATGTGGTCGCCTTGGTGAAAACTATGAGGGCTATGCCATGGACTACTATACAGCCTCAGAATTTGACCGAAGACGCGTAGAGGTTCCTCACTTCAACGATGAACATGCGGCTCTCTCACGAGGCAAGACAGTAATAAATAATAGGCATGCTCAAGGTCCAGTGGCTGGTGGTCTGGATTACGTACTTCGTGTCTGGCCTAATCACCCGGGTGCCCTGGCAGACATGACAAAATATGCGCGAATAAAGAAAAGCGAGAACCCAGATAAATTACCAATTCCGGTGAAATGTTATTTCAAGCGGGCAATTGTCTTTACACCAAATGACAGTCATGTACATTTTCTTTATGCTATACATCTTCTCGATTTTGGCTACAATCAAGAAGCGGCGGAGCAATTGGAACTGGCCGTCAAGCTTGATGAGCAACCTAGTATTAATACACGTTACAACATGGGTTTAATTTATTTTCGGCTAAAACGCTATGAAGAAGCCCGCCGAATTGCTGAAGATGTCTACTCCCATGGATATGAACTCCCCGGGCTTCGCAACTTGCTTAAACGCGCAGGAAAATGGTAAAGCTTCCCCCCGAGAAAAATAATGGCCTACTTTTCCCCCCTCTCGCCAGCCGGGCGTAATGCAAAGTTAGCTATTTTTATTTTTCACAGAGTGCTGGCGGCTCCAGATGCATTACGACCTGACGAACCGGACATAATCCGTTTTGAACGGATTGTGCGATTCATCCGCAAAGCCTACGTTCCGATGACAGTCTCTGAAGCCTCAGGCAGGCTAATTGATGGATCACTCCCCGCTGCGGCTGCATGCATAACATTTGATGACGGCTATGCAGACAATTACACTTTAGCAGCCCCCATTCTTGCTAAATGGCGTGTTCCAGCGACATTCTTCATTGCAACAAGCTACATTGAGGGTGGTTGCATGTGGAACGACAGCGTTATTGAAGCAATACGCATGGCGTCTTCTGGAATATTGGAATTGACCAGTTTCGGCCTTGGTCGACATAAATTGAGCGATGCTTCTTCAAGGCACAATGCCTGTAAAACCATACTCCAGCAGCTGAAATACTTCTCGCAAGAGAAAAGGGATTCAATTTCGTTTGAGATCGGAAAAATCAGTGGCTTGCCAAGCGACCTGGCCCCCATGATGACAACAAAACAATTACGCGCATTGCGAAAATTGGGAATGGAATTGGGAGCTCATACCGAGACTCACCCTATTCTTGAGCGCGTCTCGGACAATCAGGCAGAAGCAGAAATTCGACTCAGCAAAGAACAACTTGAAAGAATACTTAACGAAACTGTGACCTCTTTTGCCTACCCCAATGGCCGACCCAACAAAGACTATTCGTTCCGGCATGCTGAAATGGTTCGTCAGGCGGGATTTTCGGTTGCCGTATCGACCGAACAGGGTATTGCGACGTCCGCCTCCGACATATTTCAATTACCGCGTTTTACTCCTTGGGATACCAACATCGCAAAGTTTGCATTACGTTCCGGACTTTCACTGCTCCGCGCTGACGGGGGCTTTGGGGCTTCAAGACCGCCATCCAAGAATATCTAACGCATTTATTTCACATTCCCCCCTGTATCAAGATCAATCCTCGTGACTTAGCATTTTGTCATTCGATTCTGCAGGCCGGCCATTGGCAGCCAGCAGAACGATCCGCGCACGCTGCGCCAGCCTGACGCTTGTGAGCCGGGGGCGGGACAGCTTCGTAAGTTCGACGCGCTCGTCCTCGGTCAATACAATCACAGGGGGATACCTCGCATCACAAATTGGTCTACCGGCGGACCGGAAGCGATACCTATGTGTACGTTATTGCCGGGCATAGGCAGAACTACCCCACGATTCTGGCGAAACGGTTGTTGAGCAGGTGATAAATCAGGCAATTTCATCCAGCCTGTCGCTCAGGCGGTAGCCTGTGAATTCGAACTCACGATGCAAATTTAATGATCGGCAGAATTACCTGAAGCTAAACCTCTAGCACAAAGGCTTAAAAAAGAACCATCCCCCTATGTTTGACGCCGCGGATTCCACAACTCAACCCGGAAGAGCGCCTCAACCACATGACAGCATTAGAAGAGCAAACCTCTCACGCGCGGAGTGTCTCCATTTGAGAGGGAGAGGTTGCGTGCCGTCCACTCAGAAACCGCTCTTCGGCATCTTGGAATAGGAACTTTACCTTCTCGACATCCCAAGGCTGCTCGATCAATGTCTCATGGTCCCAAGCACTCCGCGGTTCGATTGGTTCGAAGAAATCACCGCCATAGACGTGTATGGCACAGGTCATCTTGCCTATCGGATTCAACACCGAATGGATCGTGTCGCGACCGAGCGCAACCACATCGCCGACGCCCAGAGACCGGGCTCCGGTTGCCTCTATAGCCGTTCCGGCTCTTCGCCAGAAAATATTGTCTTCCCGACCGGAATAAATGCCGACCACTGAATACATCTGATGATTGTGCGGCATCAGGCTCATACAAGGAGCCCAAGCAAAATTGATTATTGTCAGCTTGGGCGATCGATAAAGCGGAACCAAACCGGCATGATCCGGTGCCCGAAGTTCGGACATGACCGCCGGCCCATCCGAAACCGCTTTCGCCACAAGCTCGCGGATCGCCTCCTGCCCTTCATTAAGCGCATCCAGACAGTCCTGGATAAATTGATCTTTGTTAAACATTGAATCCTCCGCATCTCTTCTGTCGAAACAGAACCGCAATTGGAAAGACACGCCGCCCATGGTGCGGATAGACAATACATAGTCTCTTCGAACGCTGGACCACCTACCGCCACATCGACCACAACATCAAATCCATGACAGAAAGTTGGACCGAAGCGAACCAGACAAGTTCGTATTCGCTCCGGTGACAGTCCATGTACGGATTTTTGTGTGTTGGTATCACGTCACACTTTTGCGCCGCCGGCAAGGTAATACCTGATTTTTAGTCGATAAACGCTGTCGACCGCAGCAGTGCGCCACCAGCACGGGAGCAATATTTGCTGAACATATTTTAGCAACAGATTGTCGAATTTCCAGGATCGAAAGCGGTCCGCTGCAATCTAATTGTTCATCAACTTCAAGGAGCGACTCGCATGGGAAAATCATCCAGTGCCGAAGGCGTGCTGCCTGACACCGAGCAGGAAATCGCCGCCAATGGTGCCGCGCAGGCGGTCGATATACTGCCGGCCCACACCCAGCCACTGACCGGTGAAGGTACCGGCTACAGCCACAAACGGGTAGCGCCGAAAATCGGCCCGGTGCTGCGGACGACCGATTTCGACCGCGTGCTGCATGCCATGATCGGCCGTCTGACCGGCGGTGTGGCGCCAACCGCGCTGATCCTCGCCTATCTCGACTGGATCGGCCATCTCGCCATCCAGCCGGGCAAGCAGAGCGATCTGGTGCAGGCGGCTTTCGAAAAATTCAACCATCTCATCCACTTCGCCGCCCACTGCGCCCTGCATTACGAGCAGCGGGACTGTGCAGAAGTGCGCGAGAGCGATGTCCGTTTCCGCACGGAAAGCTGGGGTCGCTGGCCGTTCAATGTCTACGCCGAGGCCTTTCTGCTTGGCGAGGAATGGTGGCAGCAAACCACCTCGACCGTACAGGGCGTCAGCCAGCATCACCGCGACCTGCTTGCCTTCCTGGCCCGCCAGTTGACCGATACCTGCTCGCCGTCGAATTTCCCGTGGAGCAACCCGGACATCCTGCAAACGACGCGGGAGCAGGCCGGCACCAATTTGCTGCAAGGCGCGCTGCATGCCATCGAAGACCTCTCCCGGCAGTTCCAGCACAGCAAGCCGGTCGGCGCCGAACTCTATGCGCCCGGCCGCGGCGTGGCCGTCACGCCGGGCAAGGTAATCTATCGCAACCCGCTGATGGAGCTGATTGCCCAGCAAGTGCGGCCGCGCGACCGGGACTATGTTGATCGCTCCTTCATGGCGGGAATGCTGTCGCTGCTTGATGTGCTGATGG
>CAZLPR010000039.1:0-6729 GCA_964561415.1 uncultured Dechloromonas sp.
TGCTGCAAACGCAGCTTGACAATATTTTCTGAGCTGCCTATCCGGCAGTAACGGTCATTGCCTGCCCTTTCGTGGTTGTTACCGTTTTCTGAGCTGCCTATCCGGCAGTAACGTACGGTCGACGTGAAAAAAGGGCAAAAACGAATTTCTGAGCTGCCTATCCGGCAGTAACGGCGGTTATATGGACTACGCCGGCAGCATGCTATTTCTGAGCTGCCTATCCGGCAGTAACGCAGTGCCGGCCGCGCATCGCGCCCTTTCCGACTTTCTGAGCTGCCTATCCGGCAGTAACGGCTGGCCTTCGCGCTGGGCGCGTGCTGCCACTTTTCTGAGCTGCCTATCCGGCAGTAACGCGCGTCGATTTTCGTTTATGCAGTGCGCTGGTTTTCTGAGCTGCCTATCCGGCAGTAACGACGCGGCCTTGGCTTATGGGTCGCTGAATTTTTTTCTGAGCTGCCTATCCGGCAGTAACGTCTGCCAAGATTGCCGCTATCCGCAGAGAATCTTTCTGAGCTGCCTATCCGGCAGTAACGTGGATCAGCGAGGCCCGCGCCGTGGTGCTGCTTTTCTGAGCTGCCTATCCGGCAGTAACGTATACCAATTGGGCGCCGGCCTGATCTTCTCGTTTCTGAGCTGCCTATCCGGCAGTAACGTTCGGAGCCGTCACCGATCCCCAGCGCGTCCATTTCTGAGCTGCCTATCCGGCAGTAACGGGTTTTATTCGCCGCGTCGGCGTAGGACGAGGTTTCTGAGCTGCCTATCCGGCAGTAACGGCGTAAGCGGCCATGACGCAATCAATCGACAGTTTCTGAGCTGCCTATCCGGCAGTAACGGTCACCTTCCCGGCCAACGACGCATCCCGCGTTTTCTGAGCTGCCTATCCGGCAGTAACGTCTGGTCTTAACGTGCTATCCGACGCGTTCATTTTCTGAGCTGCCTATCCGGCAGTAACGGGGGTTTTTACGTCCGCGTGGTGCATAGCGGATTTCTGAGCTGCCTATCCGGCAGTAACGTCATCGGGCCGGATGGCATGGCCGTCTCGACCTTTCTGAGCTGCCTATCCGGCAGTAACGCCGGTGATCTGGTCAAACAAGGTGGCGAGACTTTTCTGAGCTGCCTATCCGGCAGTAACGGAGGTGCGGCCCGGAAGCGACAGGCGATAGCATTTCTGAGCTGCCTATCCGGCAGTAACGCACGCCTGCACACAATCTGTCGCGTCGCCACGTTTCTGAGCTGCCTATCCGGCAGTAACGCCCTTCCGGCGCTCCGTGTTGCTGTCCTTCCCTTTCTGAGCTGCCTATCCGGCAGTAACGTAGAGCTTATCTTACATATCACGCTAATTTTTAAAGAAAAATCCCCCGTTCCGCATTGAAACCAAATTATTTAAGCAACGCCTAACTGATTGATTTTTCTGGGGGCTTGTTCGCCCCCAGAAAAAAGGGTCTAAAACCAGGGAATGGTTGCCCCTGCGCTTAGTCCGTAGGCGTTGAACAACCCTGACGCCGGCTGATCTTGTAAAGGACGGTGCTCAATAAAAAGCCGGAACTGCTGCTGCGTACTTTGGCTGGTGAGTAACAGATAAGGAAGCGTCAAGCTTTCAGCCGCACTATCAGGAATGGCAAGAACGGCAGCTTCGGGGGTGATTCCCTTACGAGCAACCAATCGCCGCCGCTCCCTTTCCGGGCTGCTTTTGGCCTGAACCCGTCTTACGATGCGATAACTGGCGTTGACCGGAACCGTGCTTATCGCACCAACAGAAAGATGGTCACGCATTCCCTGCAGCCAGTTGAGCGCCATCAGCTTTTCCAGGTCGACCGCCTGCCCGTGAAGGCGCAAGCGCGAACCCAAGCCTGGCTCCTTAGATGCGACAACGGGAAAGCTGATGCCGATGCGCCCCTCGCCGTTGCTGACCAAGCCACGATGCAACTTGGCAAACAGCGCGTTCATCAGCGTGGTAGCGGGAAACTCCGGGTCCGGCAAAAGTTGGAGTTCGATATAGGAGTCCATGCCTCAATCCTTTTCGCCAAAGACGCCGCCACGGATCAGGGTTGCCATTACGTAGTGCTGATTGCCGGCCTCGGGGGCTTTGTCTTTGAGTACCCAGCTGTCGAGCAGATTGTAGAAGTCAGCTTTTTGCTTGGGCTGGCGATAAGCCTTGCCTTGCGACGTCACCGAGCCGTAGGGCTCGACGGCGATGGGGCCGATAGTGGCGGTTTCCTCGTCTTCCGGATACCAGGTGTCGATGGTGCGCAGCGCATTGCCGATTTTCTGGCTATGGATGCCGGCCACATCGCCTACGTGATAAAGGGTTTTGCTCTTTTGCCCCTTCTTGTCGCCCCGATCAAGAATCAACTCCTGTGATGGATAAACCTCCTGTCCATCTCCGACGCGTACGAAGGCGATGACTTCAAGCAGGGCGTGCGATTTGCCGGCCAAGCCCTGTTCAATCACTTTGGCCAATTCACTCAAGGCGGCACTGCTCGCCTCAAAATTGCGCAGGGAAAAATCCAGCGCATCGAAAGTCCAGCTTTGTGCTGCCTCGCCCTGGGCCAGTTGACGTACCTGCACTTCGATTTGCTCGGCCCCCATCCGGTTGCGCCACAGAAAACGGCCATTGGCCAGATTGCTGGCATAGCGGCCAGCCAGCTCGGCAAATCCGATCTCGTTAACGTATTGCTGCACGGTGCTTTGCAGCTTGATCTGGTAATCCGCATTGTTGCAGGCAGAAGGCGTCCCGGCACCGCCCAGCACGCGCAGGGTAAAGCGAACGCGCAGGGTGTCGGCGTCGTTCGGCAGCGTCGCGACATCGACAGTTTGCAGATTGGGCGACTGGATGGAGGCATCCAGCTTGGCCGGGTCTTGATCTTTGGTGGACAGACGATTGGAAATCGTGCCGCGCACCGATTTCTCGCGGATAGCGACGGCAGCCCATTTTTCGCCATTGCTGCGGTCAACCCACTTTCCGGCCCCAAAAAGCGCATCGGAAGGATCAAGCTTGCGTTCAAAAGCGAGGACGGAGGCGGTTTTCAGTTCGGTTTTGGCCATTTTATTGCTCCTGAGAATGTGCAAAAGATTCGGAGAGAGATGCGGGAAGAGATTCGGCATAGCGATTGATGCAGCGATAAATGCCCTGGTCGGCATCGCTTTTTTGTGTCCACTCTTGCGTCCATAGCAGTTGATTCAGTCCATCCAGACGGTGCGGGCTGATCCATTGGCCCAGGGAATAGAGGCTTTCGACAAAACGGAATGGGGTCGTGCTGTCGCGGGCGTTTTCGACTTCGCCCGGCGCGTACAGCGGCGAAATGCCGGCATAGCCGATAGGCAAGGGCACCAGCCAACCCGGCTTGCGCCTGACTTCCCATTTCACGGTTTCGACATCATTTGACTGGCTGACTACCGGTTCAATGTTGAGTCGCGAGAGATCAAGCAAGGCATCCAGCGCGTTGCTTTCCGGGCGAGTTTGGCGGAGTTCTGCCAAGTGGCTGGCCAGCAGATCATCGCGCTGCACCAGCGCAAAACCGGGGAGCAGACGACGGCGCAGTTTGCGGAATACCGCCGCATCGCCTTCCGCATCGCCAGCCAGCGGCCACCATTGCGCCTGGTAACGTTTGCCTTCCTGATGCAGCAGGCTGCCGCCGGCCAGCCGCATGCCTTGGGCGGCATGGTGCAGGTCTTCGGCCAAATAATCGCCTTTGCTTTTTTCCTTGTAGTCCTTGACGGCGATCACCAGGCTGACTTCCATGTGGGCGCGGCCTTCTTCGACCAGCGCCATCGTGCCGCCATCTTTGCCGACCGGGTTGCGGGTAAGGCTGAATACATGGGGAATATGAGACCGTGAAGGACTGGAAACCTGTGGTTCGAAGTGATGGCAGATGATGCCCACTCCGGCAAAACCTTCATTCAGTTCTGATGCAAATTTGCGCTCCATGGCGTGCACAAAACCGATAAACGCCGTCGGTGACGGAAAGCCCCAGGTCAAAGGCCCGGAAATGGCATTGGCGTTTTGCACCTTGAGACGCGGCAACAGGATCAGTGCCGAAATATCACTCATAGTCAGCCACCTCAATACGCATCATGCGCATTTCTTTCTCCAGAACCTCACGCCAGTGCGCGGCTGTGATTGCATCCATAGGTGTATTCGCCGTAGTTAGCCGGGCATTCAGCCAGTTGCCGAAACGCCGGCAAATTTCCTCCGGCCAATCACCCTTACGCCGCAGGCTGGCGAAATCCGCGTCATCTGCAGCACGCTCCGGGTCCAGCCAACATTGCTCGGCACTGTTCAGCAAGCATTCCGGTTGTTGCGTCCAACCCGGTTCCAACTGCTGCAACTCTGCGGCGTACTGGAATGCCTCGTCGCGGATCAATGCTGCCAGTTCGGCCCGCTTGTCGCGAATGCGCTTGTTGGTGCCGGCATGCTCCACGCTGATAAGAAAATCGCGAAGGATGCGAACCAGTTCACGAACACGGGGGCGGCTACCAAAAATCCGGTCAAAAACGCTGTTGACCGCAATAGGTGGGCGAATATCTGGTGATTTCCAGTTTGGCGGCAGAGACGGCAGGAGGAAGTTTTCTCCATAGCGCTTAGCGTTCAATCGGCTAATATTTTGCTGGTTGGAGCCACCAAATTTTTGGATCACCACGTTGGGATATTCGCAATAGCCCTGTGTATGTGCGAGCCCATTGCGCTTGGCCTCCCTTGCTGCTTTGGCTTCATCGGAAAAACGATCTTCCCGGATTCGCTTCCACACGCCATGCACTAACGATGTAGGGAAAAGTGGAGTGAGCAGGTGATAGCTCTGATTACCCAATGGCCAATAAATTTGCTTGGCCAACTTGTGTGATGTGGGTTTTTTGTCAGGGAATGCGAAAGCAGAAAAGGCCGTCATCCAAACTAAATTAGAGTCACCCAAGACAGCAAATGCCTCTCTCAAAGCGGGATCGTTTCTACGAACTCTATCCAAGATCGATAAGCCGCCGACCTCCACGCACAAAAAATCATACGCAGGTAGCCATGCAGCGTTTCCCGCCACGTCGGGACAAAAGTAGACATTGACTGTATGGCTACCTAGCAATTGATTTCCGGCAAGAGCGTTACCCGGAGATGCTATGTTTGCCGAAAATTGACGAACGTCGTTTTTAGCATCGGGATGGGTGTACTTCAGAACGTGGGTTGCTAACTCAAGCTGCCAAATATTCTTGGCCGCATTCGTAATCCAGTTCGCCGGCAAATAATCCAGCAACAACTTTTGCCGTTTCTCGTCGTCCTCTGGCTTAAGCGCCTCCAGCTTGGGCTGGAGGCGCTCTTGCAAAAAAGCATTGATCGCTGCCTTGATCTGCGCCACCGAACCGGGCGGTGCGAGTGAATTACTGGG
This sequence comes from uncultured Dechloromonas sp., assembly GCA_964561415.1. GTDB lineage: Bacteria > Pseudomonadota > Gammaproteobacteria > Burkholderiales > Rhodocyclaceae > Azonexus. Next base: position 5,373 of record CAZLPR010000039.1, read on the forward strand.
TTCTGTCATTATTTTCCATCCTTGAATTGAAACTTTTTAGCGATACCTGCTGAAACCTAAAACCGGGTGATACCCCCATTCCTCATCAACCCGCAGCCCGTCCTCGGCGCCCTTCAATGGCAAATCAAGCGCGCCGAATCGTTCGGCGCATACACGAAGTTCCATGCCTCGGCTTTCGGCCAGACCGGCCAATGCGGCAACGTAATCCGGCTCGCCCCAGAGGCTAAGGCCGGGGCCGGGTTCGATAGAAGTCGGGTGTAAAAGATGGTCGACCGCAACCGGCTGGCCATCGTCGCCAAAGCGATAAAAGCCGATTTCTCCCTCGTCATCCGGCAGCAATCCGTAGCGTTGCCGGCCAAGATTGTCCTGGCGGAACGGGTCGCGGCGTTGCAGATAGCCGCTGAGATGAACATTGGTCGTCCACCAACGTAGAACGGGCTGGCTAGAGTCGTCCTTTCCGGGTGCCGCTCCCTGCATCAACTCACGTAGCCGCGCATGTTCGAGATCAACCAGATTGCTCGTCGGACAAAGCGCATCACGTTGGCGAATCCGGCTGGAGGCGTCGATTGTTTTCAGTTGGTCCGCCGTCAGCAGTTCGCCGAGGCGATGGCTGGTGAGTTGAAAGTGGGCCTGGCTCTGATGCTCGAAACCGGGGCGGAAGAAGGCGGGCTTGCCCGGCCCATTGGTCAGGTGAGCGATATTGGTATCGAGCAGCAGCAGATTCGGGGTGAGATATTTCTCGGGCCGATGGCGGCGCACACGACCAGCCAACTGGATGATGGAGCGCATCGACGAGGGTTCGACTATCGCCCAGTCATAATCATGGTCGCGCCCGACTTCGGCAACCGCCGTGGCGAGAACGACAAAGAGATGATCGTTTTCCGCGCTGCCGGCAAGGCGCTGTTGCACTTCGGGATCGGCAAAGATGGCGTCCGGCTTTTTGCGGTTCAACAGGCGGTCAAGGCGCTGTTCGATGGCCGAACGCACGAGCAGCGGATGGCGGGAGTGGTAAACGCAGAGGTGAATGCGTTGCCCGGTTTCTGCGCCGAGGCGAATCAACTCGCGGGCCACGTCCACCAATGGGTTGATGTTGGCAAAGCGCACCAGTCCAAAGCTGATTTTCTTGCCGCTAATCGGGTCGACCGTGTGATTCAGTCGGTGCAGGCGCGCCAATTGCGGGCGCAAGGCTTGCGCCAGTTCGGCGCAGACCACGTCACGTTTGGCTTGGGCGATGGCCAGCGGCAGAATTTCAGCGTGCCGGCGGGGTTCGGCACGGGCAAGTTTGGCCAAACGCTGGTCAACAAAGCGTTGGTGTTCGATGCGATAAGTTTCCGGGCCGGCGTGCTCGCTGGCCACC
>CAZLPR010000039.1:6769-11691 GCA_964561415.1 uncultured Dechloromonas sp.
GGGCGGCCCTGGTGTTGCTGGAACTGTTGCCGCCCGGCCAGATAGGCTTGAAACAGGCCTTCGATCAGCGCTGGCGGCAGCGTGGCCGAAGAAAGCAAAACCCGGCTGCCCAGCATGCCGGCCCAATGCACGAGTCGGCTAAGCGCCGGCAGGTCTTCGATACCGAAGTCGTCCGGTTCGTCGAGCACCAGATCTGAACTCATCAACCGCAGCATGGGCGGGATCTGATGCCCGCCGCGCGTGCCTTCGGTGGCCGGCATCAAGTGGTCGATGGTGCATACCAGAATCGGCGCATTGAGCAATTTGGTGGCAGGCTGGTTTTGCCCTAGCCAACGATTGAGCGGGCCGTCCTCCAGACCGCCGTCGTAAAACACCTGGTTGTAATCGGGCACCAGTTCGGCGCTGGATTCGGAACCAGCGGCCAGCAAACGCGCTGCGGCCCGTTGCTGTTCATGCAGTTCGCGCACGGCAACGCCGCCGACCAGCACGGCCATTTCATCGCTACCCAGACGCAGGCGATCCCGGTAGGCATCACCGGTTTGCAGGGTCAAGGTGCGCAAGCCCAAGGCGACGGTAAAGCGTGCGCCGCGTAGTGGGGCGGCCAGGGCGTAGAGGATGCGGCCGTTAGCAAGCGTTTTGCCGCAGCCGGTCGACGCCATATTGATGCCGAAAAAGCCTTGATCCGCCGAGCGGGCGCGCAGCCCTTCGGCCAGATCGAAAGCCCTGTTTTGCCAGGCAAATGGCTCCTTGCTGCGCTCGCGAAAGCCTTTGTGGCGGGCCAGGCGTGGCAGTTGCGCGGCGAGCCGGGGCAAGGCCTGGACGACACGGCTGGCATTTACTTCGACGCCGATCAGGTGTTCGTCGAGGCGTTGTTTGACGAGGCCGGTTTTGCGGTCGGTATTGGCGTAGACCGCAACACTCTTGGCAACTTTGTCGCCATAACGCTCGTGGCTAGGTTCGCTGGAGTAGTAATGATCCGACAGCATCAGTGCCATGCGCGAGAGGTGCAGCACATAAGCCTCATTGCGCCAATCGCGCTGGGTTTGCCCGAGTTGCCGCAATAAGGCGCCGGCCACTTTTGCCGCATGCTGGCGCCAATGTTGGCTGCTCAACGGCAAACCTTTCGGGAAATTCCAGCAGGCTGCGATGTCCTTTGGGCTTAAATCAGTCCGTGCACCGCACCAATCAGCGCCGATATTCCCCGGTAAATCGTTCATCGCTTTTGGGTGAAGCTTGTCGTCAGGCGTCGGCATCCGGTGGTGACTGACAATCAGCCAGCCAACAACCTGGGCCAGCGGTTTCAGGGAGTCGAATGGGCTGAATATCCGGCCGGTGCTCAGACCATCCCTGATCAGGCGAGCCTCGGCCTGTTTGGCCGCATCGTCTGGCAAATCAAGCAAGCGCCCCAGCCAATCCGCATCCTCGCTGCCATTCACAAATGCCTCGAACAGACGCAGCGAAACCCATTCATGGCGATAGGCATCGGCGATGGGTTTATTACTGCTCAACTTTTTCTGAAACGCTGCGCTGGCTTTGCCAAAGTCATGAAACAGCGCGGCGATGCTGGCCAGCAGGCGAATGATTTCACCGCTGTGCCAATCATTTTCGTCTTCGGCACGCAGGATGTTGCGGCGGGTGGTATTGGTCGGCGTGGCACCGCGTTCGTTGAATTGCCGGGCATCGCCAACCAGCCAGATCAGTTCGCTGTGATCCTTGCCGCGTATCCAGTGACAGGCCACCGCCGTATTCTTACGGGCAGTTTGCCGCAGCAGGCGGCGTAAGGTATCCAGCCCGTTTTGGGTAATCGCTGTCTGCCAGGTACGCTCGCCGCGCCGTTCGGCAAACTGATCAAGGATGCGGCGGGTTTCAACCAGTGCATTTTTGCTGCACTGGGAAATCAGCATGATGTTCATTACGCGGCTGATCCCTGCTTGATGGCGACTGCCTTGATCGTATCGATCATGAAATCGAGCGCTTCGGTCTGGGCGAAACGCTCGATGCAGGCCTGGCGGAAAGTCTGCTCGTCGTCGCCGCTCATGGCGGAAATGAAGGCTTGCGGCAAGACCAGGGCATCCTTGACCAAATCCGCCACGTCGAAGACCAGCCCGCCACGACGGGTCTTGCCGTGCAGTATCGCCAAGCCGTGGGGCAGGCCTAACACCCAGGTTGCCGTCGCGCCAAGGCCGTAGGCGAGATAGTTGCCATGATCGAGAAAACGATTGGCCGGATCGCTGCCGCTGCCGCGCTTGGCACGCGTGAAATCGCCATAGCCGACGGCATTGACCGCCAGCTTGAACAGGCGTTTGGTCAGGCGCGCTTCTTCGGTGAGCAATGCGGTATTGTCCTCGGCGCTATCCAGTAGCTGCCGTGAAGACTCTAGCGCGCCCAACAAAACACTTTCGTTGACCTGAAAACCGCAATCCGCTAGCTGCCGGCTGTTCGTCCAGTGTTTGGCGATGTAATCGAGGCGCACCCGTTGGAAAGCTTTGGCTGCTTCAAGCCGCTTGGCGTCATCGAACCAGAAACGAACCCAGGCCTGAAGATATTCGGCGGGCCGATACTCGCTCTGCGGCGCGAACCACGCCACCTCGACATCGATTTCATTGGCGCTGAACAAGGGGGTGCCGCCACCGCCACAGAAACCGACAATCACCCCGGCTTTGGCTAGTTCTCGCATGGCGGCCTGAGTAACCGAGGTTCCTGTGCCCAGCATGATCGAAGTGGTATTGGCGATGGGGATATTCCAATACATCGAACGTGATCCCTCATCCGTCACATATTCGACCCGGCCGCCGTTTACAAGAACGCGGCAGTGTTCAAGGTAATAGAGATTCGCCCGCTTGGAGTGGAGGATCGTCTTGAGATCGGAGGGGGTGAAATCAGTCATTACCAGGCCTTTCTTCTCTTGGTAAAAAGGCGATGGCATGCCGCGGGCGCCATTCGATGAAGGACATGGCGCGTATGCCGATTGGCTGATCTGGAATGTTCATTGTGTTTTTCTCATGGCGGTGATCTGGATCGTACTAAGGCAGAGTCTCAATTAGTGATACTGGCGCCATACCGCCATACCGCCATACCGCCATACCGCCATACCGCCATACCTCCCCACCGCTTCCCGCAGAAAACAAACAACCTTCTCCCGTAATTCCGTCGGCGCGATCACTTCGCAATCTGCGCCGTATTTCAAAATATCCATAATCAACTCCGGGTCGTTGCTGTAGGGGATGCTGAGTTGGTAGCTGCCATCCGGGAGGAGGGCGGCTTGCTGTGCCGGGTGCCATTGTTCGGCCGCTACCCAGCGTGCCCGTTCGGGAGTGAAGCGCAGGGTTGCCTGGCTAACGACCGTGCCAGAAAAGATGCCGTAGCCAGCCCCGAGGGCTGTGTCGATTTCGCCGTCCGCTATTTCGCAAGCGGCGGCGGGCAAGGTTTTTAGCCCTTTTATCGCGTCGACCGCAAAACTTCGCAATTCGTCGCGCAAGTGGCACCAGGCGTCGAGATACCAGTTGTCGCGGTAATGGGTGAGGCGCAAGGGCGAGACTTCGCGCTCGGTGGTGCTGCCGTTGCTGCGCGCCAGATAGCTGATTTGCAGCCGGTGGCGTTGCATCAGGGCGGCGGAGATGGCTTGGAAATGGGCGGGTGGATAGCGTCGGGCGGCGGCTGCGATGACGCGGATGCGCTGGGTGATGTCTGCTGCCGGGTGTTCGCCTCGTCCCAGCAGTTGGGTCAGGCGTTCTTTCAGCGGCTCAAGCTGTGTGCCGAGCAGGCCGTCGGGCTCGAGATTGGCCAGCAGTTGACGCATCGAAAGCAGGGCGTGGGCCTCTTGGGCGCTGAACCACAAGCCGGGTAGCTCGGCGCTTTCGACGCTGCGGTCGAGTCGGTAGCAGCCGGTTTCGGCGTCATGGACAACCGGCACCCGCATGCGATCCCGCAAAAACGCCATGTCGCGAAACAGCGTGGCGCGGGAGACTTCCAGTTGCTGTTGCAGGTCGGCGAAGCTGATGCTGCGCCGCTCGCGCAGCAGGCGCTCGATCTGGCTGAAACGTTCAGTGCGCGCCACTTTGCCCCCTTGGAACTGCTTATTTGTGTTTTGCAGACATCATAGGCGTCTTAATAATTGGGCGCTATTTGACTAAAGTAATAGTCGAGACGCCGTGCGATGGCGCCATGCAGGCGAGGCGCCGGTCATTGTTTTTATGGCTTGTGATTACCCGATCCCCCATATTGTCCGAATGTGCGGTTCGCATAAAACTTGGCTGATGGATCACGAGTGCAGACAAAGCGGCGGGCATGGTGGGGCGAGGGCTTGGCTGGGTCTCGGCAAGGCGCATTTTTGCCGTCGTGCGTTTCGCCTTGAGCAAGGCATGGGGGCGGCAAGATGAAGGTGCTGGCGATCGTCTTGGCCGGCGGGCAGGGGGCTCGCCTGCATCCGCTTTCGGCGGTGCGCTCAAAGCCGGCGGTGCCTTTGGGCAGCCGCTACCGGATTGTCGATTTCGTCCTTTCGAACCTGGCTAATTCCGGGGTGCATGCGATTTACCTGCTCGTGCAGTACAAATCGCAGTCGCTGATCGAGCATGTCAGCAAGGCCTGGGCTTTCTCGCGCACCTTTCCCGGCGAGTTTGTCAGCGTCGTGCCGCCGCAAATGATGGATGGCAAACAGTGGTTTCAGGGGACGGCCGACGCGGTCTTTCAGAATCTCGGCCTGATCGAGCGGCACGCGCCGGAGATGGTGGCCGTTCTGGGGGCCGATCATATTTACCGGATGGATTTTAGCCAGATGGTCGATTATCACCGGGACAGCCGGATCGGCTTTGATCCGGTGGCAGACAGCGAGCGCTACAGCCTCAGTCCGGGCGGCATTGTCGTCGTGCCGCGAGGCCCGGATATCCCCGATCTGACCCGCTATGAAGGCTGATCAAGCGCCC
>CAZLPR010000040.1:0-11289 GCA_964561415.1 uncultured Dechloromonas sp.
CGGTTGGTCGAAGTGAGCGCGCTGTGACTGGACGGCGCCGACGGATTGTCCTGGCATGCGTTTCCTGAAAACAAAAACCCAGTAGCGTTAAAGAGGGCTTCCTGAACGCGAACTGGGTGGTTCCCGTTTTAGCTGTATTTATTTAGCGCCCGCAAGCAGAGCTCAAATCGGCGCGGCTGGCGGCTTGCCAGTGTGCTGCGGACAATACCGAGCGGGCCGGCAAAAGTCAATAATGCTGAATATCACGCCAAGGCGGCCGTAAAGATTTGCTAGACTTGGCAAAAAATAATGCTTCCACAGGAAGGGGTTGGCCGACAAATGCTGGATCAAAGACGGCATCAGCGTATTCGATTTTGTTCGCCACCCACCATCAAAATTGGTTATGGCGGCGCTATCGGCGAGGGGGCGATTGAAAATCTGTCCTTATCCGGAATCATGCTGCGCACCAGCCTGGCGCTTGAGGTCGGTCACCTCGCGGGTTTTGAGTTTTCGTTATTCGGTTCACCGGTGATTGATGTCCCGGCGACCGTGGTAAGCCGGGTCGGCAATCTCTTCGGCGCCCGGTTTCAAACCGGGCCGATCAATCAGATTTTGATTGAGGACGCGCTGAATGCTGCGCTGGCTGAAGGCCAGGCGACGATTTTCACGCTGCATGAACGCGGCGGACGAAAGGTCATGCGCATCATGGGCGGCTTGAACGCCACTTTGCGTAACGACTTCATGCATGCCCTGACCCGGGTGGGGGTGCAGGAAATCGATGTTGAAGCGGTGACTGCGGTTGACCAGGGAGGGCTGGCTTTATGCCTCGTGGCAACCCGGCGGCATGGTGTGGAAATGGGCGCCCAGTCGGCCTGTTTCGCCAGTGCCTGGAAGCTGGCTTTGGCCGCGCCGAGTGAAGTTGGCAATTTTATAGAGTGAATACGGTGCAAACATCCTCGGCAAAAATTAAGACATTCGGACTTGCGCTGGCGGCTATCTGGGCGACCGGCGATGTTTTTGCGGCAGATGAAGACATGTTCTTCAGCGAATTACCCATTGTCGCCTCGGTCAGCCGTTTACCGCAGCGTTTGGCTGATGCGCCAACCTCCGTCACGGTGATCGACCGCGAGATGATTCGTTCCCTGCCGATTCGTGATCTGAACGATATCTTTCGCCTGGTGCCGGGGTTTCAGACCTATCCCAACACCACCGAAGCGGCCCGGGTGACTTATCACGGGCTGACCGATGAGGAATTTTCCCCGCGTCTCCAGGTTTTGCTCGATGGCCGTTCGATGTATTCCTCGGCTTTTAGCAATGGCGTCAATTGGGCGATTATTCCAGTGGCCATTGAAGACATCGAGCGCATCGAAATCGTCCGCGGGACGAATGCCGTTTCCTACGGCTCAAATGCCTTTCTCGGCGTGATCAATATTATTACCGTCGATCCTTCCCTCACGCCGGGCTTTTCGGTAACGACCAATTACGGCAGTCAGAATGTCCGCGATTACAGCATGCGCAGTGGTGGAAAACTCGGTGAGTCAGGTAATTTCCGCTTCACCTACCGGCAGCAAAATGATGACGGGTTGGTTGATCAACGGGACTGGATTGATTCATACACTTCACGCCTGTTCGATCTACGGGCTGATTTTGCGCTGACTGAGCGGGATAGCCTGCAGGTCAGCGCCGGTCAGGTTTCGGCGGTGACGCAGCGCGGGCGGCTGAAATTGAATAGTGGTATTTGGCAAAGTAACCCAACTAATCCGATTCGCGATTTTGATCAGTCCAATGCTTATGCCCAGGTTCTGTGGCGGCGGATATTCTCAGCCGGTTCGGAGTTTTCGTTGCGCTATGCTTATTCTGCCGACGATGGGGAAGAAGGCTTTATCAACCCGGGAAAACCCACCGATATGCCGCCGCTTGACCCTTTCAACTACGACAAATGGGGCGCCGCTGGGCGTCGCCACGAAATCGAGGCGCAGCATATCCTCCGGCCATCGGTGACTACCCGCCTGGCCTGGGGCGGCAGTTGGCGTCACGACGCGGTCAGTGCAGTGACCACGCTGGTTGATCAGGGCGAGGTCAAGCGCGATGTCGAGCGCGTTTTCGGCAATCTTGAGTGGAAGCCAGCCGAGTGGTTCACCGGCAACCTCGGCCTGGCGGCTGAACATGACTCGATGGCGGGCAGCAATCTTTCGCCGCGCCTCAGTGCCGCTTATCATTTCAACGCCGAAAACACCGTGCGTTTTGGTGCCTCGCGGGCATACCGCACGGGGAGCGTGATTGACTACCGGGGTGACTGGACCAACGGCGCCAAACAGCAGTTTTCGGGCGACCCGAACATGCCTTCCGAAAGTATGGATACTTTGGAGCTTGGCTATCTTGGCGATTGGCGAAAGTGGCGCATGAGCCTCGATGTGCGCGTGTTCCAGGAGAAAGTCCATAACCGCTTGCTGGTGCTTGATCGCGACATTCTCAGTAACGTGATCGCTGACGGCATGCTGCCGATTCAGGATATTCAGATGCGGGGCGTTGAATACCAATGGCGCTGGCAACCGCTTAGCGGCACCCGGCTACAGCTTAATCAGGCATTTATCGATACCAATGCTGAGTATCTCGATGCTTTGTTGGCCGATTATCCGAATAACTCCTTGACAACCTTGCTTCCGGGTAATGACCCCGATAAGGCAATGAACGCGCTTGACTTGTCCGAGCGTGGCGCGCCGCGGCGGGCAACTTCGGTTTTGCTTTTCCAGAAATTGCCGCTCGGTTTCGAGTTCACCGCAGCGGGTTACTGGCAGGACAAAATGAAGTGGTCGGTTAATACCTGGGCCGATAAATATCGCCGTTTCGATGCGCGCCTGGGTTATCGCTTCCGCTGGGGAGCGCAGCGTGGCGAGATCGCTTATGTCGCGCAGTCGCTGAACGGCGCTCATGCCGAATACAAGGCCTACCCGAGCGACCTGGCTTCGCGGGTGATCGATCGCCGGCAGTGGTTGAGTTTGCGCCTCGATTTTTGAGCAATGAATCGGATGCCCACAAAATCTACTTCGATTCGCCGGCAATTATTCTGGGTTTTGGCTAGCCATTGGGCAGTGAGTGGCGTTTTTGCGGCGGATGAAGATATGTTCTTCAGCGAGCTGCCTATTGTGGCTTCGGTCAGCCGATTGCCGCAGCGCCTGGCCGATGCGCCGACTGCGGTGACGGTGATCGACCGGAAAATTATCAAGGCTTCCGGGGCGCGGGATTTGAATGACGTTTTTCGGCTGGTTCCGGGATTCCAAACCTACCCGAATACGACGAATACCGCCCGAGTCACTTATCACGGAGTGAGCGACAGCGATTATTCGCCACGAGTTCAGGTGATGATCGATGGCCGTTCACAGTATTCGGCACTTTTTCGCAGTGGGGTTAACTGGGCTGTCTTGCCGGTTGCGCTTGAAGATATCGAGCGGATTGAAGTCGTTCGCGGCTCGAACGCCGTATCCTATGGCTCGAATGCTTTTCTCGGCGTGATCAATATCATTACGGTCGACCCCACTTTGGTGCGTGGTTTTTCGGCTTCGGTCAATCACGGTAGCCAGGGGGTGCGTGACTACACCTTGCGCACCGGCGGCAAACTCGGGGCTGCCGGGAATTTTCGCTTTACCTACCAGCAGAAGGATGATGATGGACTTGCCGACCAGTTCGACTGGCGCGACTCCTATCGGTCGCGTCTTTTCGATTGGCGTGCCGATTTTCTCCTGGGCGAGCGCGACAGCCTCGAATTTTCCGCTGGGCAAGTTGAGGCCGTGACGCTGCTCGGGCGGCTCGACCCAAATGATTTGCAAAAAAACCGGCCGACTGACCCGGTGCGTGACTTCATTCAGAAGAGCACACAGCTACAACTGCGTTGGCGACACGAAATCGCCCCCGGCTCTGATTTTCAGTTGCGCTATGCCTATGTCGAAGACCAGGCATCGGATCGTTTTCAGGCAATCACCAAGTTGTTTGGCCAGAACGTTATCTTCGATCTGAATCCAGCCGGCGACCGCGGCGTGCGCCAGGAAATCGAGATGCAGCACAGCTTTTTGCCATTTGCCGGCGGTCGCCTGATCTGGGGCGCGGCCTGGCGCAACGATGCCTTGTATTCGGACTTTACGTTTTATGGCCGGCCGGTAGTGCACCGCGATGTGAGCCGGGTTTTCGGCAATCTGGAATGGAAGCCGAGCAGCTACTTCACCGGCAATTTCGGCCTGGCCACCGAGCATGATTCTTTTGCCGGCACGCATACCTCACCGCGCTTGAGCGGAAACTTTCACCTGACGCCGGAAAATACTATCCGTCTCGGCTATTCCCGCGCTTACCGGACGGCGAGCATTGTTGACTACAGCGCCTATCAGTGGGCGTTACCGGTTGCCAAAGTCAATGGCCCGCTATCGCCCGCCGAGCAGGCATATATATCCCGGAACTTGCCGCCGTTGCTGGTCGGTGCGCCAAATTTGCCGGCCGAGCGCATGGATACCTGGGAACTCGGCTATCTCGGTGATTGGCGAGACTGGCGGATGAGTCTGGATGTGCGGCTTTTCCTGGAGAAAATACCCAACCGCTTGTCGCAGGTTTTTGCCACGCCTGACTACATGGCTGAGTTACAGAAGATCCGTATTGAAGGGGTCGAGTATCAGTGGAAATGGCAGGCCTTCGAACACACGCGCTTGATGCTGGCGCAAAGTTTTATTCATGCCTCTGCCGATTTTCTCGAATCCGCGCTGTCCGGTAGCCTGCGCCAGGCACTTCCGGATTTTTTGCAAAATGTCGATGACCTGGCTGATCGCTCGACGCCGGAACGCTCGACTTCGGCGATGCTGATGCAGAAACTTCCTCTTGGGCTGGATTTCTCCCTGGCTGCTTATTGGGTCGGGAAAATGAAGTGGTCACGCAATACCTGGGCCGACAAATACCGCCGGCTCGATGCGCGGCTGGGTTACCCCTTCCAGTGGGCTGGCCAGCGTGGCGAAATTGCCTACATCGTTCAGTCGCTGAATGGCGCCCATGGAGAATTCAAATCCTACGGCGATCCGGCTGACCGGGTGATCGATCGCCGCCAGTGGCTAAATCTTCGCCTTGATTTTTAAGCCCCCCGATTTATCGATTACCGCATTCTTACGCTGAAAAAGAGGCCGTTTACCCGCTGTTCAGCCTTGTCAATCCGCACATTTTTCTGGTTACATTTCAGCCTGTGCGCGTTCAGAACATATTTCCCGAGAGTCCCATGCCTAACTACCAAGTCATTTCCAAAGCCAGCTACGGCAACAAGCGTTGGCTGCGTTACACCGGTTACGCTTTTGCCATGAAGGATGCAGTGATTCCGCTGACCCTGGCCGAATTGCCGAAAGCCGCGATGAGTCTGCCGATAGGCTTCATTGCGCAAGGTGAAAACTTTCTGCCGGCCGCTGTGATGAGCCTCCAGTCGGAGAAAAATCTCTTCGTGGCGCCCGATGGCCGCTGGGTGCAGAGCTATATCCCCGCCGCCTGCCGTAGTTATCCGTTTATTCTGGCCAGAACAACGGAAGGGCAGCAGGTGCTTTGTATCGATCAAGACTCTGGCCTGGTGACGGAAGGGGAGGAAGGCGAAGCTTTTTTCGACGAAGAAGGTCAGCCGGCGAAAGCGGTTCAGGATATTTTGCAATTCCTCAACAGCGTTGAACAGAGTCGTCAGGCGACCAGCGCCGCCTGTGCCGTACTGGCGAAACACAAGCTCATTCAGCCGTGGCCGATTGCAGTGAAGACGGATGCGGGAGAACAGAAAATTGAGGGGCTGTATCGTATTGACGAGGCGGCTTTAAACGAGCTTCCGGCTGAAGCCCTGGTCGAGTTGCGCAATGCCAATGCCTTGACCATCACCTACTGCCAGTTGTTGTCGATGCAGCACCTGGGTTTGTTGGGTGAATTGGCCAAAGCCCACGCGGCGGCAGACGCGGCCAAGCAGGCAAAAGCGGCGAAACTGCCCGAGGTTGCCGGTTCGCTGGATCTTGATTTCCTGAAAAAATCGGATTCGATCAGCTTCAGTGGGTTTTAAAGTCCGGTCTTAATCCCAATCGGATACGCGGCACTCAAGAGCTAGCACACAGCTACTTCAGGCTGCAGCGGATGGCTCGGCCGTGCCGGTAAAACTTGCCCGAATGCGTGGAAAGTCTCGGAATGCCGCCACTGGCCGGGCGTTCATCTCTTCAATAGCTTGCTTGGCGCATGACAGCGCCTTCCAGCCAGACCTCAAAGGGTTCGCTGGGCGCGGCGGCTTTGCCCTGGGCGTAATTGATGCCGATTTGCGTCAGCGCTTCGAGGCTGCCGATGTCGTCCACCCCGTTGGCGATCGAGTCAATATTCTGGTCGGCGGTTATTTCCTGTACGGCGCGCAATAGCGCGGTCGACGCGCGATTTCCGCCTAAATCCCGGGTCAGGCTGCGACTCAGTTTGACGTAGCTCGGGGCAATGCTGCGCAGCTGGCTGAAGGATGACAGGCCACCGCCAAAATCACTGAGCGCAATCTGGCCGCCCAGCGCCCGCACCGCCTGCGAAAACTGGATCGCCCGGCTACTCAACTGGCTTGAGCTTTGTTCCGAAAAGACGAGGCATAGCCCTTGCCCCGAAAGCTGCTGGCTGGCCAGGCTTTGGCTAATGCGATCAAGGATTTCCCGGCGCCCGAGTGACGCCCCTGAAAGCGGCACCAGACATTGCAAAGTTTTGTTTTGACCTTGGGCCCGGGCCAGCGCGTTAATCGCGGTATCGAGCAGGCGAAGATCGATCAAGGGGGCAAGCTCGTAACGTTCGGCAACGTCGATCAGCGCCGAGAGGGTGATCGGCGGCTGGCCGGGTTCGAGCAGTCGGGCGCTGAGCTCGACCAGATGGCTCGGGCTGGCGTTGCCTTGGAGCGGCGCCAGCGGCAGTGCGTCGATTTGCAGGCGATCTTCAGCCAGCGCTGCGGCAATGCGTTGGGCCCAGCTGTTTGTTTCCTGGCGGCGCTCCTGCGTATTCAGGGCGTCTTTTTCGCACACCTGGTTGCGCCCGCTTTCTTTGGCCGTGTAGCAGGCCGCATCACCGGCGGCGAGAATTTCGCTGATTTTGCGTACCCGGCGGTTAACGGGTGTCAGGCCGATGCTGGTGCCGATTGAAAAAATCTTGTCCTGCCAGATGAAGCGATAAGCGCTGCTCAGAGTGCAGATATCCTCGGCGACCTGACGCGCCCGCTGGCCGCTGCAGTTGGCGAGGATGATGCCGAATTCGTCACCGCCCAACCTGGCGAGCGTATCTTCCTCGCGCAAGCGCCCTTGGAAAAGCTGTGAAATCTGGCGCAGCAGTTCATCGCCGGCAAGGTGGCCGCAGGCGTCATTGACCGGTTTGAAGCGGTCAAGGTCGATGATTAAAACGCTGCAGTCCGGGCTGCCAGCCTGCACGCTGGCCAGCATTTTTTCCAGTTGATGCTCAAATTCACGCCGGTTAAGCAGGCCAGTCAGCGGGTCGTGGCCGGCTTGAAAGGCCAGCTCGGCGGTGGCTTCTTCGATCCGGCTCTGGAGCGATTGCTGGGCGTCCTCGATGTGCGTCGCCATGTCGTTGAAACCTTGTTCCAGAATACCGATTTCGCCGCTCGTGCTGGGCTGTACGCGGGTGCTCAGGTTGCCGCCGGACATCGCGCGTACGGCGTCAACCAGGCGGATCACCGGCTTGGCCAGATTGTCGGCAATAACGATGGCCAGGCCGGCCAGGAGAAGGAGGCCGAAAAGCACAATGAGCAGGCCACGCTGCATCAACTGCCGCTGCTGGTTAGCCAACTCGGTTTTGTCGAATTCGATAAATACCTGCCCGATGATCTCCGGCCGGTTGGGTTTGGTGCTGCTCGGGCTAGGCTCGAACAAGGTGTCGGCTTCATTGAAGGAACGCCTGACCGGGGCGCCGAAGGCCATCCATTGCTCGGTTTCGCCGACCAGCGTGGGCTGCGTCAGGGTTTGGCGCAGCACTTCGCTACTCAGCGAAACGCGCCCGCTGACGGCGATTGCCCGGTGTTTTTGATTGGTAATAATGGCGGCCTTGACGCCGGACTCCTGGACTGCCGCCTGGGCCAGGCCATGCAGGCTTTCGATTTGGCCGGCGATGATGCCGTATTCGCTGATCGGCGCCAGGTAGCGCACGGTGGCCATGCCTTTGGTGCGCAACTCGCCCTCGAGAGCGCGGATGCCGCTGAAGGTGAAATAAGAGACGAGGGCGATGGCGATCAACATGCTGGGCAGCAGCGTGACGAGCAGCAGGCGATGACGGAGCGTTAGCTGGCGGTTCATCGCGGCTCACTTTCTGCGAGCATGGCGCGCCGTAGATCGGCTTCGTCAGGCACGGCCAGGCCGAGCGCTTCGGCGACATTGGCATTGATGCTGATGGCAAACTGGCTGGGGGGCATCGGCGGCGGTAATTGTGCGCCCATTTTATTGACCAGTTCGGCGCTCTGGCGGCCGATTTGGGCCGGGGTGGAGTGCAGCGCGGCAAGTGCGCCGGCACTGACAAAGGGCGCCGAGAAGGCAACGACCGGGCGTTGGTGGCGGTAAGAGGTGACGAGGATGGGCTTGATATTATCGCGGTTATAGATCGAGCCGTCGGGAATGGCGAGAAGTACATCGACCCGTGTCAGCAATGTGCTGAGACTGGGTAATAAACTGTTTGGCGTGTCGTTTTCGGCGCTCTCCAGCGTCAATCCGGTATTTTTGAAGGCTTGTCGATAGAGGCTCGCCTGGCTGCGCGTTTCGTTGCTGAACAGCATGCCGATGCGTTTTTTGTCGGGCAGCAGATGGCGCAAGAAGGCCGCTTGCCGGATGGGCGGCTGATCGAGATAAATCGCCGTGACGCGCGCCTGCCGGTTGCTCGATTGGGCGACGACTTTTTCGTAGCTGTGGCGCGGTAGCAAGGTGGCGATGATCGGTGTCGAAGCACCATTTTCCAGCGCCTGGCGCAGCGCTTCGCCGCCGGCGCTGACGATGAGATCGGCCGATGGGTTGTGGCTTTCGAGCTTGCTAACCGGAGAAATTGTCCAGCGCGCCGTATCCAGAGCTTCTTCAAAACTGGCGGCAAACTCGGCATAGGGGCCGCTGTTTGCACTGAGGAGCAATGTGATGTTACCCGCCCAGGCCGAAGGGGCGAGGCTGGTTAGCAGGACAAAGCAATAAATGGCGAGACGGCACATTTGGCCGATATTGCCTCAGCGGCTATGCCATTGCAATGAGTGTTTTCCACAAACATGACACCGAGTAATAGTTTTGGTTTTTTTGTGATTTATACCACTTAAAGAGTCGATTCGGCCGGAAATAACAAGCTCAGAACCATGGTTTTCTATGGCTTTTGGCGTGCCTGGATCAAGGCCTTAATTCGGGCGGTAATTTGATCGACGGGGGTCGCATAGGGAAATTTTTTGAGATATTGCCCATCCGGCCCGAGCAAAATCATCCCTGCCGAGTGGTCGACCGCATAAGTGCCCGGTTTGGCCCCCGGCGTAATCACCTTGCTGTAACGAATTTTGAAATTGTCGGCGGCGCGGCGGATCAGTGCTGGCGAGCCGGTCAAGGGGAGGATGCGCGGGTCAAAAAAGGCGGTGTAGGTTTTGAGCGCCTCGCCGCTGTCACGCTCCGGGTCGACGGTGATGAAGATCGGCTGCAACTGGTCGGCATCGTCGCCGAGCAGCTTGAGGATAGCCGCCATTTCGACCAGCGTGGTCGGACAGATGTCGGGGCAATAGGTGTAGCCGAAGGTGATTAACTGATAGCGGCCGATGAATTCTTCGCTGGTCACCGAGCGTCCGTTCGGGTCCTGCAGCAGGTAGCGCGTGATGATGTGGGTGGCCGCTTCCGGCCGGAGTAACTCCAGGCTGCTTTCAGCCTGCGCTGCGGCGGGCCCGTTGATGGCCAGCAGGCCCAGCAAAAATGCGGCGTAGCGGGTCATTGGGGGGCGAAGGCCGCGCTCAGGTTTTTCTCGGCTTCATTGATTTGTTTGAGCAGGGTCGGCGCGTCCGGGCAGGCGGCGCCCTGGCCTTGTTTGAGATAGGCGGCATTAGTCGCGTTCTCAAAAATTTCACCGTTGGCGCGGGTTTTGGGGGCGCTGAGGGTGACGGCATTGCGGGCTCGGCTGACGATGGCCGGTTGCTGGCAGGCGAGGGCGATGCCGTTGATTTCACCGATGGCGATGAGGGCCGCCGGGCCTGGCTCGGCAGCAAAACTCGGCAAGGCGGCGATGGACAGGACAAGCGCTACAGCGGCAATTTTCATGATCGGTCTCCAGGCAACAAGCGGCTGATTATAGTCAGCGCCGGCCGGCTGGCCTTCTTACAGATCAAATATGTCGAGCAGCAGGGGCAGGCCTGCGCTGATGGCGACCGGGCCGGGGGTGAGGATGATGGCTGATTTGATCTCGTGCATGCGGCCACTTTGCACCGCCGCGACGGTCGACCAGCCGGGACGGGCGGCAATGTGTTCGGGACGGAAGTGTTTGCCGCACCAGGAGCCGATGATGACTTCCGGGTCGCGGCGGACGATTTCCAGCGGGTCGGCCAGAATACGGTCACGGGCGAGTGGTGCAATGGCGCGTTCGGGGAAAATATCGGCACCGCCGGCAATCGCAATGAGTTCGGAAACCCAGCGCACAGCGGTGATGTTCGGTGTGTCCCATTCCTCGAAATAAACACGCGGGCGATGCCCTGTTCGGGCGATACGCTGAGCGGCAATGCGGCGGGCCTGTTCAATCTGGCCTTCCAGCGCAGCGACCATTTTCGCCGCCTTGGCTTCAGCGCCGACTAGCCGGCCGAGGGTTTCGACCATACCGAGAATGTCGTCGAGGCTGCGCGTATTGAAAGCGTACACCGGCACGCCAGCCTTGATCAGGTCACGCGCGATATCGGCCTGCAGGTCGGAAAAGGTGAGTACCAGATCAGGCTGGACGGCGAGAATTTTCTCGATGTCGCCGCTGGTGAAGGCGTAGACCTTGGGCTTTTCCTTGCGCGCTTCGGGCGGCCGCACGGTGTAGCCGGAAATGCCGACGATGCGCTCCGACTCGCCGAGGGCGTAGAGGACTTCAACGGTTTCGGTGGTCAGGCAGACGATGCGTTGGGGCAGGCGGGGCATGGGCTATTGGCTCGGGCGACGGCTGCGTGTGACATCGAGATGGGCGCAAAGTTGCTCGGCGCCGTCGAGAATGCGCGGCGTGTGGCGCTGCATGATGTCGGGGTTGATGTGGAACAGGTTGCCGCGTTTGACCGCGGTCATTTGCGTCCATTGATCCCAGTCGCCCAGCCATTCCGGGCGG
>CAZLPR010000041.1:0-11215 GCA_964561415.1 uncultured Dechloromonas sp.
CGCACGACAACGACGCCATCGCCGCCAGCGAAACCGAGTTTTTCATTCTTTCGCTGGAGCACTTCAACAAACTGGCCGAATCGCACAAAAGGCTCGCCTTTACGCTGTTGACCGCAATCTCCCGCTCCCTGGCCCTGCGCCTGCGCCACGCCGACACGGAAATTGCCATGCTGCACGAGTATTGATGAGACAAGCGGCGGTGCAACCTTGGTTAACGTCACTCCTTGACGATTGAACCGACGTCACAAGCGAAATGTTGAGTGTGTCGCAGTTGTGCCAAGGCCACTTGCCGAAAGGCAGCCGTTCGGAGGACTGCTCATCGGCCGAAGGAGTCGTCTAGCTAACTTGTACCATGCGGCAGATATATGATCCATAACAGACCGTCAGACTTGCTTGCAAAGCAATGGCACTTAGGAGGTCATCTATGAATGCCAATCGATTTAATATCTCGTCTTATGCGAAATAATTCACGAACGTTCGTTACGTGAGATTGAGGGGGAGTTTACGGTGGCGCAACGTCTACGTTTTTTATTGGACACGAATGTCCTGATTCCGCTTCAGGACTCACTCCAAGTGCTTGAGGGAAATTTGGCGAACTTTGTTCGTCTGGCAAGCATTGGGGGGCATCAATTGATGTATCACCCAGCCAACGTCGCCGATTTTGAGCGTGATCCGAATGTAGAACGGCGCCAACGGAACCTGCAGCGGATACGGCAATATCCTGCTTTGCACGATCCCGCTCCTTGTGCTTGGAATACGCCGGATACCGGCCCTAACGATGCATGTGACAACGAGCTTCTCTATTCACTGCATTGTGATGCCGTCCATTCACTAGTAACGGAAGACAAGGGCATTCATGCAAAGGCACGATCACGAGGACTCGCGCACCGGGTCTATACGATTCAAACTGCAGAAGATTGGCTAAAGCGGCTTCATGAGACTAGGCAGATCATCCTGCCTAATATTCAGGACGTGCCGCTTCACGGCCTTACTCCTGAGTTGCATACAGATTTCTTCGAGAGTTTGCGGGATGGCTATCCTGCTGTTCAAGGGCGTGAGGATTTTGACTCATGGTTCCGACGGAAGGCAAGAGAGGATCGCCATGCGTGGGTATATCGGGATGACCTTGGAAAGTTAGCTGCTATCTGCATCTATCAAATCCAGAGTGATGAGCCACTGAACGATGCAGGAGATGTTCTCTCTGGCCCTGCACTAAAGCTCTGCACGTTCAAGGTTGGCGAATCTGTGCGCGGTCGAAAAATTGGTGAGTTGTTTCTCAAGGCAGCTTTTCGCTACGCAACAGAGAACACCTGCGAAAACATCTTCATCACCGCTAATGGAGCGGGACAGGACTACCTAATTCGAGTTTTGACGGATTTTGGGTTTGCGGAGAGGGGCGTCTATCGGGAAGATATGGTGCTCGTTAAACCACATCCCGTTATTAAACCCTCTGCGTGTGGTATTGATTCCACTGAATATGTCCGGCGATTTTTCCCACATTACCAATCTGACTCCACCGTGCAGAAGTTCCTGGTGCCAATCCTGCCGCACTATCACGAAATTCTTTTTCCCGACTATGCGCCAATCCAGCCGGGCCTTTTTGCACCAAGAGGAAATGTCGGCAACGCCATCAAACTGGCATATCTTTGTCATGCACAGACCAAGTCGATCCGTCCTGGGGATGTACTGCTGTTCTATCGCTCTGATGACGAACAGGCAGTAACATCGCTCGGTGTTGTAGAGCAATTCGAAATTTCTAGTGATGGTGCACAAATCGCCAGTTTAGTTAGTCGCCGTACCGTGTACAGTCTCGGCGAAATTGACGAGTTGGCAAAGAAGCCGACCAAGGTCATCCTATTTAGACTCATCGGCCACCTTCCGGTTACCGTTCCATATGAGCACCTCATGCTGAACGGTATCGTGACGGGGCCGATTCAATCCATACGTAAGGTTACTGATGTCTCTTTTTTACGAGTCCTCGCCGCATCC
This sequence comes from uncultured Dechloromonas sp., assembly GCA_964561415.1. Taxonomy (GTDB): domain Bacteria; phylum Pseudomonadota; class Gammaproteobacteria; order Burkholderiales; family Rhodocyclaceae; genus Azonexus. The sequence goes on from CAZLPR010000041.1 coordinate 1,990, forward strand.
CGACGGTAGGGCTGTTTTGCTTTCTATCAAGCCGAAGTACGCTGACCTAATACTTGTTGGTTCGAAGCGTGTTGAGTTTCGTCGTTCTTGGGCCGCTCAGAATGTGAGTGTGATAGTGCTCTATGCGAGTTCACCGATCCAGAAAATCGTTGGAGTGGTCGAGGTGGACAATGTGGTTGTTGCTTCGCCGACCTTGCTGTGGAAGACCTGCACTGAAAAAGGGGGGGGGCTGACGAGGAGGGAGCTCAGGTCGTACTTCGCTGGTAAATCTCGGGGTGTGGCCGTACTACTGGGAAAGGTCTTTAAGCCTATGAAGGATGTGGAGCCCAAGGAAATAATCGCCAACTTTGTGCCACCTCAATCATTCCGGTATTTGGATTCGAGCGAATACTTAAAGGTTGAGGAAAAAATGAGAACCGAGAAGGGCTGAGGATGACGCTATTTGTTGGTGGGGTCCATGGAGTGGGCAAGACTTTCGTCTTGAAACCGGTGTGCGAGAAGCTTGGTGTTCGGCATGCTACTGCGAGCCAACTTATTAGGGAGCAGCGAGGCCTTGCTAACTGGACGATCTCGCGGCAAGTGGAGGAAGTCGATGAAAACCAGCTAGCGCTAGTTGCGGCAGTGAGGAGGATAGAGCAAGGCGGCAAAGCGGTTGTCCTTGATGGTCATTTTGTTTTGCGGCGAGGGGTCAATGTCCACCAGAGAGTCAATGTGGAAACCTTTGCTCAACTCAGGGTTCAAGGAGTGATCCTTTTGGAGGCTCCAAGCATAACGATCTTTGATAGGCTTCAACAGCGGAGGGACTCAACTTGGAAGATGGACGAAATCCAAGAGTTTGCCCAGCGAGAGTTGGAGCATGCCGAGTCCGTCTGCCAGCAATTAGGGGTGCCATTGGTGAGACTTCACCTGCCAATGGAGTCAAAGGTCCTCGACGCTGTCGCAAAGCTAGCTGGTATTGATCTTTAGTACTTTTCAATATTAGCCATGCTGAAACGTAGAATATTTGAATTCACGACCAAGGATTTCTTGGTTCATTGAACAAATATTCCGTTTTTCCTGGCCGATATAGTCCATTAGCAGTGGACGTTAACCGGAATCCAAAATAAGAAAAGATCTGTTCAAATTCCGGCAAGCGATCCTCAGATACCGTTGCGAGTGGCTGATCTGAACCCATCCAATCCATCAGAGAACCGAAAATACGTAAGCCTAGCCCGCGGCCAATGAAGTCCGGTGCTACCCTTACTGTGCAAATCTTGTTTTCACCGAGCTCCTTCTTTCCGATACCAAGTGCCACTAGGCGACCTTCTCGATGAACTCGAACTAGGTGCCGACTTCCATTTTTCAAACCTGGGACGACTTTGCTCCTAAACCAATTCTCGATGCCGGGATATTCACGAGAAATCGGCAATAGGAACGCTAATGCTTCGGCCTCATCCGTTGCAATAGGGAAGGATGAATATGGTTGTTGGGTGCCTAGATGGTTAGGTTTATTAAGTGCAGTACGCGGCATCATTTCTCCCCACAAAGGATAATCGCCCCATACTTCATCCCATTGGGACTGATCGATATAGCGCGGAGCTTATTGTTCAGAATTTCATTCTCGCTTGGCTCAAGAGGCGTGCACGAGATCGTTGTGTTTGGCGAGGTAAAATGCTCAACCCCTAGTGCACCAACCGCCCAAACTGCGCTTGCAATCAGGCTGCCGACTGCGCCAATTGAGAAAGCGACCAGCAAGTACCGTTTTACCGACCATGGGTCACTTCTGCGAATCCTGAACTTAACGAACGCGTTGAAATCGCCCACCGAGCGATTCTTGTCATCGGGGCTGTCGATCTTGTCTCGCCAATGATAGATGACCATGCCATCCTGCAAGTCTACTTTGTCGCCATGGGCCAGATATTTCTTCCACAATTCAGTTTCAAGCAGGCGATGCTTATGGATTTCGTGCCCTCCAACATGGTCAGCGGCTACGCCAACAACCAACAAGAAGTCGACACGAGTAATTTGAGGAAGAACGTGTCCACGCGATGCCGTTGCCATCAGACGTTGAATATTGTCTGGTAGGTTTCGAGCTTGATTCAGGCGGAAGTCTATGTATTCGATATTGTCAGAACTGCTTAAAAGATGCCTATCGGGTGGGGTAATGACGTTGACGAAGCCATTTCCTTCTGTCGAAGGCAAGACGACACGAAGTCTGCAATACAGTCGTTGATCGTCCTTTAAATCTTCGCAGCCGCGTTCAATTGCTGCCGACGTAATCTTGAGTAACGTCCCACCATTGCATTCCTCGAGTGCTAGTTCACCTTTTTCCAACCCGTTCTCGCCTGCGGCAAAACGATAAACACGTGCGAAAAAACTGTTACTGGCTGACTCCGTCAAGTCGACCCACGCACTATTACTTGCGTTGGCGGCAGTTAGGTGCGTATTGAAGATTCCAGTAGCGATCGATGATTCCTTAAACATTGAGGACAGATCGGTCACATTGGACGACTCGAGTTTCACTGGCAAATAGATTGATGCACAACTTAATGCCTTCGCATTAACGATCATCAATCCGATGTCTAGATAGTCCTCGGACTGACCACCCTTGGTACGAATCTGACGCCAATAATTAAAATGAAGTTCAACTCTTGGTGCTGAGCATTCGTGGATATCTGTTTCGGTGGATATTGCCGAATCATCTTCCTTGCAACAACACCACATCGCAGCACTGCTTCCGAAACGAGACATTTTCTTATGGTCCTGCGAGTAGTCATCTACGGGGAGGGGCACCTATCTGGTATGCAAAGTAGAAGCGACAGCTGTCGAACGACACTTTGCTAAAAGATTATATGCCACTGCAGTAGATGCGTGCAGAGCGGAGGAGATAGTGCTGCTAGCTAGTGATTAACGCCACCCCATTTCCGCGTAGGGCAAAAGCACTCATTTGCGGAAGTTCCAAGCAGTCATAACAGGAAATAACTAGTCAACGCCGGGTGTGCGATCAATTGCGGTCGTTCTGGTTGCGATCCCCGAACAGCCGGATTGGCCGAGTAGTGTGAATTGGCCTTTCGTCAGCTTTCAGGGTACGGCAGCCGCTTGGAAGGTTGCTTTCCGGAATCATCGAGCGGAGGCAGGTGGTCGAACTGAGCCATCCACAGCCCATTTTCAGTCAAAGCCTTCAGCAAAATTAGTTGCCCGCCGCCTTAAGCCGGCAAACCAATCCAGACCAGCAAACCGCCACCGACCTTGTTTTTTGCCTGAATTTTGCGGTCGACCGCAGCAATCGCCCGTTGGGCAATGGCCAGGCCCAGGCTGTAAGCACCCGCGGCACTTTAGCCGTCGCCGCGAAAGAAAGGCTTGAAGATGTTCTCCAACTGGCTTTTTGGCACGCCAGGACCGTCGTCGCCAATGCTGATCTGGAAGCGGCCGCCTTCGTCCGCCCCGCTGCTATATGTAACGCGCCACCTGCTGGCGAAAAACGCAGGGCATTGCGCACGACGTTTTCGATGGCGCGGTGCAGCAGTTCGGGATTGGCCCAGATCTCGAGCATTTCGCTCGGCACAACGGCAATGCCGACCTGCTTTGCCGCCCCTTCAAAATGTGCATCTTCGACGATACCCCGCTCGGCGCCGGCCACACGACAACGACGCCATCACCGCCAGCGAAACGGAGTTTTTTATCCTTTCGCAGGAGCCGTTCAACAAGCTGGCCGAGGAGCATAAAAAACTGGCTTTTACGCTGTTGACCGCGATCTCCCGTTCGCTGGCCCTGCGCCATGCCGATACGGAAATTGCGATGCTGCACGAGCAACGAGCCAAGCGCCCGGCTGGGTGATCGCCAATATCAGATCGGCGTTTTTCCCAAAGCCGATCAAGCACATCTCTGATTTTGTGAGCGAGATCAAATAATTGGCGGAATAGCTGAGTAATCTACTCAGCTATATCGGTGCAAATTACCCGCGCCGTGATTATTCGGAGGATCCTGAATATGAGTCACACGCCCACATTTTTCAAATCTTCTGAAATGGCCAAGAAATTCCCGTTGCACCCTAAACATCCCGAGCGGACTTGTTGGGGATGCGATAAATATTGCTCGGTGAATTCATTGCAGTGTGGAAATGGTTCCGGCCGTACTCAGCATCCGGCTGAAATGCTCGGTGAAGATTGGTACAAATGGGGAGATTGGGGCATCGATGCGAGCGAACGAGCGGAAACGAGTACCTGAGCATGGCTGGCGCATGGGGTTGCCCGCACGAAATCAACGGCTTGTGTCACAAACTCAACGCGCTGCCTTGTAACCCGGGCATGAAGGGCTGTGTTCTTTTCGGCCGCTATGTCTTCGCCTGTGCCGAAAAAAATGAATTCATTTTGCAAAAACGGCACGAAGGAACAACGCCGCCACAACATCGGAAGCAAAGGCCAATCGTGACATCGAGGAATAACGATCAGACCGATGAAGCCGCCATGGGCGACAGCGTGCAAGCAACATCTTCACTCGACGACTTAATCCTCGAACAGGCTGCCGACGCGCTAATTTATGCCGATCGGAAAGGACTGATCAGGCGCTGGAACGCAGCGGCCACGTCAATGTTTGGTTATGCCTTTAGCGAAGCTTACGAGCAAAGTCTGGACCTGATCATTCCCGAACCTCTTCGGGCAGCACACTGGCGAGGCTTTGAAGCTGCCATGCTCAGCGCTTCAACCCGGCTGCATGGTCGCCCTGCATTGACACGCGCACAACACAAGTCGGGGGAGACGCTCTATGTCGAAATGAGCTTTGCCCTGGTCATCGACAAATTCGGAAAAACAATCGGTTCGGTTGCCATGGCGCGGGATGTCACCGAACGGGTCGTTCGGGAAAAAGCGGCGGCAAGGCGCCACAGCGGATAGTTCGGGCTTTTCTGAGTAGAAACCAACAAACGAAGCCGCAAAATACAGCGCCAACAGCCAGTCGCCAATTAGCACAGGCCTTCAGGCCGGGGATTTTATCCCGTCCCCAAAAGCGGGGTTTCAAACCGGAGTGAGTTTTACGATGAAATAAATTGGCGCCGCCGTAGCCGGCTAAAATACGCCGATGCACCGCCAACCCCTATCCAAAAGCCTGGTTACCCGACTCATCCTGTTCGGCGTTTTTCTCGTTATTGCGGGCGCTTCGGCGCGCTATCTGTTCCTCGCCAAATTTCTCCGCGACGATCTGGTGCAGGTGGTTTCGGCGCAGCAAACCGCCTTGGCGGAAGCGGTTGCCGATGATATTGAACATAAGCTGTTGAATCGCCTAAATGCCCTCAAACGCCTGGAGAAAACCCTCCCGCTTGATTTGCTGGACCGGCCAGAACCGCTGGAAGCCTGGCTGGCCGAGCGCCACCAGATATATCCGGCCTTTTCGCTGGGACTGCTCGTCGTCGATACGCAGGGCAAAATCATTGCCGAGTTTCCCCGCGTCGCTGGCCGCAAAGGTGCCTCGGTCATTGCCAACCCGGGCTTTGCCCAAACCCTTGCCGGCAAATCCGGCATTGGCCGCCCCCAATTTGGGGCTTTCTCAAAACAGCCGGTCTTGCCCATGGGCATCCCGCTGAAAGACACCAACGGCACAATACGTGCCGTGCTGATCGGGATAAGCGCCCTCAATTCGCCAGATTTCCTCGAACACATATTTCAGCGCCGCATTGGCAAAACGGGGGACTTTTTGCTGATCTCGCCAGCCGACAAAGTTTTCGTCGCGGCCAGCGACCCGAGCATGGTTTTACAGCCAACCCCGGCAACCGGCACCAACCTTCTGCATGACCAAGCCATGCACGGGTTTCGCGGCAATGGCATCACGACAAACGTGAAAGGCGTTGAAGAACTATCGGCCATTGCTGAAGTCCCCAGCACCGGCTGGCTGGTAGTTGCCCGGATGCCAACGGCAGAAGCTTTTGCACCGGTCAAACGAGCGCAATTGAGAATCGTTGAATACGGCGCTTATGCTGCGCTGGGCGTCTGCCTGGTCATTGGTTTTGGCTTCAGATACCTCCTCCGCCCGCTCTTTCAGGCCGCCGATCTGGCCGAGCGGATGACGCAGGGTGAAATCCCGTTGAAGCCGATTCCGGTGGTTCGCGACGATGAAGTCGGCCACCTCACGAAGGCTTTTAATCGCTTGCTGGAAAAACTGGCGGTCAATCAGGCGGCATTCGAACGCATGGCCCATCACGATGTGCTGACCGGCCTGCCGAACCGCCGCTTGCTCACCGACCGCATGCAGCAGGCGCGGGCCGGGCGCAATAACACGCGCGTTGCGCTGCTCTTTCTCGATCTCGATGGCTTCAAGGCGATCAACGACCAGTTGGGTCATGAATATGGCGACCTGGCACTGATTGAAGTCGCGCATCGTCTCAGCGCACTGATTCGGCAAACCGACACGCTGGCACGCATTGGCGGCGACGAATTTGTCTATATGTTCGCCGACCTTGCTGACCACGCCGAAGACGACGTCAGACAGATTGCCAACAAATGCATCGCAGCCGTCGCGCCGCCGATCAAACTCAAAAACACCGTTTGCACCGTCGGAGTTTCCATTGGCATCGCCATCGGCCACGGCGCCGACGCCCCCGATCAACTCCTGATTGCCGCAGATTTGGCCATGTATCAGGCCAAGGCCAGAGGCCGCGGCTGTTATGTCATGGCAACCGATTGGACGCCGGCAGGCGAGAACGAAAACCGCCCTGCGCCGACATAAAGGGCAACGAAAGAACGTTGCGCCGCGCTACAAACTCATTGCTTGCGGTCAACGTCAAAAACTGGCCTTTTTTCAGCACCGCATACCCCGACGACATAAAGCAGCATCCAGGCCGAAAACGCCATGAATCAGCGCCAGTGAGCAACTGCGGCGCTACAGGCAGCCGGAAAAACAGGCCATGCTGGGGTATACCCTGATGCAAAGCACCTGCCACAGCGGAGAGATTTGGCCTATTATTCCGAATAAATTAACTTAACGTAAATTGATTGCACGATAAAAAATCACGTGCTGAGACCAGCCCGTCATAACGATTTGCGCCGGCAATAATGTAATTCAAGCAAGCCGACGCCTATCGTTGTAGCAAGCTCAGCCCGCCGCCAGAAATGACGCAAGCCGCAGGAGATTCGATGAGTGATTTCATTCTGGAAACACAAGGCCTGACCAAGGAGTTCAAAGGTTTTACCGCCGTTTCCGAGGTCAATCTCAAAGTGCAGCGCGGCACCATTCACGCCCTGATCGGGCCGAATGGGGCGGGCAAGACGACCGTTTTCAATCTGATCACCAAGTTCCTGCCGCCCACCGCCGGCCGTATTTTCTTCAAGGGCGAGGACATTACGCATGAAGCGCCCGCCGTCACGGCCCGCCGGGGGTTTGTCCGCTCCTTCCAGATTTCCGCGACGTTCCCCAACCTCACCGTGCTGGAAAATGTCCGTATCGGGCTGCAGCGCAAGCTGGGCACCGAATTCCATTTCTGGAAATCGGAAAAAAGCCTGAACAAGCTGAATGACCAGGCGATGGCGCTGCTGGAATCGGTCGACTTGGCCAGCTTCGCCGAAACAGTCACCGCAGAAATGCCCTACGGCCGCAAGCGGGCGCTGGAAATCGCCACGACGCTGGCGCTCGAACCGGACATGATGCTGCTCGACGAACCGACCCAGGGCATGGGGCATGAAGACATCGCCCGCGTCGTCGAACTGATCCGCAAGGTCTCGGCCAATCGCACCATTCTGATGGTCGAACACAACCTCTCGGTGGTCGCCAACCTGTGCGACCGGATTACCGTTCTCACCCGCGGCAGCGTGCTGGCCGAAGGGACTTACGAGGAAGTTTCGGCCAATCCGCAAGTGCTGGAAGCCTATGTCGGCTCCGACAACATGAACGACGCGCACCATTGAGCGAGTAACGACCATGACCAGCGCCTACAAACCGAAACCTGAATTTCTCCGCCTGACTGACCTGCATGCGTTCTACAGCGAATCGCACATTTTGCACGGGCTGGATCTCAGCGTCAGCAAAGGCGAATGCATCACGCTACTTGGCCGCAACGGCTCGGGACGCACGACCACGCTGAAGTCGATCATGGGTCTGGTCGGCCGGCGCACCGGCTCGATCATGCTCAACGGAAATGAAATCATCCATGTCCCGACGCACAAGATTGCGCACCACGGGGTCGGTTATTGCCCGGAAGAACGGGCGATTTTCACCTCGCTCAGCGCCGAGGAAAACCTGACCCTGGCGCCCATCGTTTCCAGCGGCGGCATGTCGATCGATGAGCTTTACCAGATGTTCCCGAATCTGAGCGAACGCCGCACCAGCCCGGGCGGCAAGCTTTCCGGGGGCGAGCAGCAGATGCTCGCCATGGCGCGCATTCTGCGCACCGGCGCCAAGTTGCTGCTGCTCGACGAAATTACCGAAGGCCTGGCTCCGGTCATCGTCAAAAAACTCGGCGAAGTGATCACCGAACTGAAGAAACGCGGCTTCACCATTATTCTCGTCGAACAAAATTTCCGTTTCGCCGCACCGCTGGCCGATCGCCATTACGTGCTCGAACATGGAGAAATAATTGCCACCATCAGCCAGGAAGAACTGCCGGGCCAGATGGACTGGCTGCATCACAGGCTCGGCGTTTAGCCGCGTTTGCCCAACCTCAGGAGGAGTCACCCATGCTATCCAGGAAATTTGCAACTACCGCCTGCGCCGCCGCTCTGGCCGCGCTGTCTTGCACTGCCCAGGCCCAGATCTCGGGAGGCTCGGTGAAGATCGGCGTACTGACCGACCTTTCCGGCACCTACTCCGATCTCGCCGGCTCGGGCGCCGTGCTGGCAACAAAAATGGCCATCGACGACTTCATCGCCAAGGAAAAGCCCGCCTTCAAAATTGAAATGATCTCGAGCGATCACCAGAACAAAGCCGATATTGCCTCGAACAAGGCGCGCGAATGGCTGGAACGCGAGAACGTCGACACCGTCACCGAACTGGTCACGACCTCAACCGCCCTCGCCGTGATGAAAGTGGCCAAGGAAAAAGACCGCATCGTGCTGATGAACGGCCCGGCCTCGACGCCGATCACCAATGAACAGTGCAACGACGTTTCGGTGCACTACACCTACGACACCTACGCGCTGGCCAACGGCACGGCCAAAGCCGTCACCCAGCAAGGCGGCAAATCCTGGTTCTTCCTGACCGCCGATTACGCCTTCGGCCACGCCCTGGAGAAAGACTCATCGGCCGTCGGCACCGCCAATGGCGG
>CAZLPR010000042.1:0-7204 GCA_964561415.1 uncultured Dechloromonas sp.
CAGGTAGTCGGTACGGAACAGGATGTTGGTCGCGTCGGCGTCGTATTTCTGCCAGTCCCCGGCCAGGTTTGTTCTGTTGTCCGGCACCTTCGGTAGCGTGATCCGGCCGTTTACCGCGGCCGGCAGCGCAATCGCCGCCTGCTCGCTAACCTCCTTGCGGTAGTGCTCGACGTCAAGCTTGAAGCCGAGACTGGCGGTGGCCTTGAGATCGAAGGCGGCAGTCAGCATCTGGCGGTCACCTTCGTAGTTGTCGACGCCGATTGCCTCCTTGCCGGCGGCGACATTGACGCGGGCGCCGAACTGGCCCTGCTCGCCGAATCGCCGCGAGATGTCGAGATGAACGTCGGCCGCGCCGTGATTATTGATCGAGGTGGCGATGGCGGTCAGTGGTTCGGCCGTCGGACGCTTGGTGACGAGGTTGACCATACCGGACGGCGGCACGAAGCCGTAGTACATCGACGAGGCTCCCTTGAGAACCTCGACGCGTTCCTTGTTTTCGAGCGGGATGTCGATCAGGTTGATGATCGGCAGCGAGCCGTTCAGGCGATAGTTGCCGCGGTTCTCAACGAGGATGCCGCGAATCGCGATGTTGTCGTAGGTCGAGCCGGAGAGCTGCGAGCGGGTGACGCCGGCGGTATTGCGCAGCGCCCCAAAGAGGGTGCGCTGGCCTTGCGCATCCAGCGTTTCACGCGTCACCACGTTGGTTGTCAGCGGCACATCGACCGGCGACTGATCGCGGAAGGTACCGACTTGAACCGAGGTGCTGGTGAAGCTGCCTTGTGCTTCCGATTGAACCTCCACTTCGCCGAGCGTTATCTCGGCGGCACCGGCAAGCGGCAGGGCGAAAACATTGCAGATGAGGACGGAAAGGAGTTTCAGGCGAAGTGGCAGCGCGCCTGTGCGTGCAGGAATAGAAGTTTTCATCGGAAATACAGCCTTGTCGAGACGATTATCAATACCGGGCTGGCTGTACTGCGTGTGGCTGGCTGGGCGAGGGCGCGAATTGTAACAATTATTTATACGAATGAGATCGATTCTCGATAACATTGACGTGCCAGCCAAACGCCGGGCCACCGCCTTCGACTCGGTCGCGATGAAGAACAAGTACGGCGCCAAGGGAAGAAAGCGGGCGGCGGTCAGGTCTGAAGGCTTGCGGCGCCGGCTCAGCCCATGCGCCAGTATTTTCATGGGTCACCTCATGGGTCACCAATAGCCAACCCAGGGTGACTAATACGAATGGGAAGGTAAAATCATCTTGTCAGTAATGCACGGCCAACACGACGGGAGCACGGTAATGACAGGATGCGCAATCAGCCTGGTTTGTCACTGGGCAGGCAGGCATGGGGCGGAATGCCGGAGGTGCCGCAATGATTGATCGGGGCCAGCGGTCTTCAGGTTTCACCGACTATGCCCTGGCCGTGGTCGCGGTGGCGCTTGGCGGGTTGTTGTATCTGGCGCTGACCGCGTGGTTCGGCGAGGGGTTGCCGCCCTATATGGTTTTTTTCCCTGCCGTGATCGCGGCCGCCTTGCTGGGGGCGGGGCCGGGCCTGCTGGCAACGGTCATAGTGGCCTTGATTGTGGCTTATGGCTTGTTGCCTCCGCCAGGCTTCGCGGTAACGAAGCCGATTGATCAAGTCAGTCTGGCCTTGTTCCTGGCGCTGGGTCTGTTGATCATTGCAATCACGCAGCGCTATCGCCAAACAGGCGCCAAGGCGGCGGCCTACGATACCGAAACCGCCTCGCGTGCGGCCCGCTCAGCATCCGAGCAGGCATTGCAGCAAAGCGAGGAGCGCTATCGCCAACTGGTCGAGCAGGCGACCGACGGCATTTTTGTCGTCGATGCCGGGGGACGCTATGTGGACGTCAATACGGCCGGCACGCAGATACTGGGTTACAGCCGGGACGAAATTCTGGCGCGCCGTCTCGGCGATTTTATTTGCCCGGAAGAAGCGGTCCGCATAGCGCAGGAGTTAGGCCGTTTGGCCGATCGCGCCGTGGTGATTTCCGAATGGCACTTGCGGCGCAAGGACGGCTCCACTTTTTACGGCGAAGTGGCGGGATGGCGACTGCCCGATGGACGCATGCTGGGCATCCTGCGCGACATTTCAGCGGCCCGGTGCCGGGACGCTGAACGTCAACAGGAGCGCGCCCTGCTCGACAACGTGATGGCCTGCACCGACATCATGCTGGTCTATCTTGACCCCCGGTTCAACTTCGTCTGGACCAATCAGGCCTATGCCGACGCCTGCCGGATGGAACAGAAAAACTTGCAGGGCAAGAATCTCTTCGCCCTCTATCCGAACGCTGAAAATGAAGCGATCTTTCGCCGCGTCCGCGATTCCGGACAGGCGGAATCCTATAAGGACAAAGCATTTGCGTTTCCCGGCCAGCCGGAACGGGAGGCCACCTATTGGGACTGGAGTCTCGCCGCGAACAAGGATGCCCAGGGTCAGGTGCTTGGCCTGGTCATCAGCTTGCGGGAAACCACCCGCTATGTGCGCGCAAAGCTGGCCGTGCGCGAAAGCGAGAACCGTTTCGCCGCCTTGGCCGATGCGGCACCGGTCTTCATCTGGATGGCCGGCCCGGACAAGACGCGCTCCTGGTTCAATCAGCAATGGCTGAATTTCACCGGCCGGACGCAGGTGCAGGAACTCAACAATGGCTGGATTGAGGGTGTCCATCCGGAGGATATCGAGAAATGTCTTGAGGTTTACGACACAGGCGTTGCCCGGCGCCAGCCCTTCACCATGGAATACCGCCTGCGCTCGGCAAACGGCAAATATCGCTGGCTGAGTGATCAAGCGGCACCGCACCTCGGGCCGAACGGAGAGTTTCTCGGCCATATCGGCACCGCTACCGACATCACCGAACGCCTGCTCGCCGAGGATGCGCTGATGGCGGCGCAAGCCTTCGCCAATAACACCATCGATGCGATCTCGGCGCACCTTTGCGTGCTCGACAAAACCGGCCAAATCTTGGCGGTCAATCAGGCGTGGCGCGACTTCTACGACACGAATCACCCCGATGCCAATCGTATGAATTATTGTATTGGCAACAATTATCTGGATATCTGCGACGCATCGCCGGTTCCTATCCCGGCAGAACTGACCTCGATGGCTTCCGGGATCCGCAAGGTGATCAGCGGCGAGTGCAGCAAGTTTTCCTTTAAATATCCCTGCCACAGCCCGGATCAAGAGCGCTGGTTTGTCGCCACCGTGACCCGCTTTCAAGGCGACAGCGGCCATATCGTCGTGGCGCATGAAAACGTCACTGAACGCAAAAAAGCCGAGGATGCAGTCCGCGCTGCCCAAGCTGAGGCCGAGCAGGCCAACAATGCCAAATCGCGCTTTCTGGCCGCGGCCAGCCATGACCTCCGACAACCGCTATCGGCGCTCAGCCTTTATTTTGGGGTGATCAAAAACAAGATGACAGCGCGCGAGGCGCCACTGTTGAACAACATGGAAAACTGCCTGGCCAGCCTGAACGAGTTGCTGACTGACTTGCTCGACATATCAAAACTCGAAGCCGGCGTCGTGACACCGGCGATCAGTGAATTTTCAGTCGCCGGCCTGCTCGCCAACATGCTGGCCATACATGCACCGGAAGCCTTGCTCAAAGACTTGCGGCTGCGCGTTGTCAGCAGCCATCTGCATGCCCATACTGACCCAATCCTGTTTCGGCGAATCATCAGCAACCTGATCGCCAACGCGATTCGCTACACCCAGCGCGGTGGCGTTCTTGTCGGTTGCCGACGCCACCAGGGCAAGCACTGGATCGAAGTCTGGGACAGCGGCATAGGTATACCCAAGGAACAGACCGCGAACATTTTCGAGGAATTCCGCCAACTCAATAACGAGGCGCGCAATCGTGGCAGCGGCCTGGGCCTAGCCATCGCCGCCAAATCAGCCGCCTTGCTCGGCCTGGAAATCCGCCTGCGCTCCCAACCGGGCAAAGGCTCGATGTTCGCACTGGAATTGCCGCTCGGCGAACCGGGCCAGGCAGCGCTTGAGGCAAATCTCGAGTTGCCGCCGCTCCGTGTCGCGCTGGTCGATGACAATCGCCAAATCCTGCTCGCCATGGTCAGCGCGCTTGAAAGCATGGGCCACCAGGTAACTGCCGCCACTTCCGGGATCAAGCTTTTCGCGCAGCTCGGCAACCTGTCGCCAAATATTGTGATCTCCGATTTCCGGCTGGAAAAAGGAGAAACCGGCTTTGACGTGATCAAAAAGGCCCGCACCCTCTTTGGCGATGACCTGCCGGCGCTGTTGATCACCGGCGATACCGATCCCGGACTGATTCGCAGCATGGCCGACCGGGGCATCGTCGTGCAGCACAAACCTTTGAACATCGACACCTTGCAGGCCTGCATTGCCGAAATAGCAAACCGGCGCAAATCATAAAATCAGGCCAGCCCGGAAGCCGACATCGCGACGCCCCGCCAGCCGGCCGAAAGTCACGAGCCAAGGGCGCTGCCGATGAAAGCCCGAACCTATTCACAATTTTACGATGCGTTTTTTTTGGCTCTCCGATCGGACAAACTCGTCAGCAATAAATTGAGGAAAAGTTCCGGATCAATCGGCTTGGTCGCGAAGTAGTCCATCCCGACAGCCAGGCAACGCTTCTTGTCTTCGGCAAAGGCATTGGCGGTCATGGCGATAATCAGCCGGTCGCCGCCGTTCGGCAGCGCCCGAATGCGGGTGGCTTCAAGGCCATCCATGCGCGGCATCTGCATGTCCATCAGGATCAAGTCGTAATCTTGCTGACTGGCCCGCTCGACAGCCTGCACGCCATCTTCTGCGGTATCAACGAGAAAGCCGATATCTTCCAGCAGCATCTGGGCGATTTCACGATTGATCGGCTCGTCCTCGACCAACAAAATACGGCTGCCCGCAAAGCCCTGTTGCAAGGCGGCCTCGGTATTGGCTTGCAATGCCGACTCATGGACGGGCAGGGCCGCAACTTTTTTCAGACGGGCAGAGAACCAGAAAGTACTGCCCAACCCCACTTCACTTTGCACGCCCACTTCGCCGCCCATGGCGACGGCGATTTTTGCGGTAATCGCCAAGCCTAATCCGGTACCGCCGTATTTTCGCGTCGTCGAGCCATCGGCCTGCTCAAAGGCATTGAACAACCGGGACTGGGCTTCGTGGGGAATACCGATGCCGGTGTCGGCCACTTCAAACCGGAGAAAAACCTGATCTGCATCTTCTTCCAGTACGCTGGCGCGCAGGGTGATGCCGCCTTGCTCGGTAAATTTCACCGCATTGCCGGCGTAATTAAGCAGCCCCTGTTGCAGGCGCGTGCGGTCGCCCATCACCAGCGCCGGCAATTCCGGCAACTCGCAGGTCAGGCGGAGATGCTTTTCAAGCGCCCGTTCCTGCAACATCGAGCTGACGTTCTCAAAAAGGCATCTCGGGGGAAAGATGCTTTCTTCCAGAACCAGTTTTCCCGCTTCAATTTTCGACAAATCGAGCACCATGTTGATAACTTCAAGCAGGTGCTCGCCAGCCGTTTCGAGCTTGCTCAGCCGCTCGCCCTGATCGGCATTCAGCCCCGCCCGGCGCATCAGCAGTGCCATGCCGCTGATGGCATTGAGCGGAGTCCGGATTTCATGGCTCATATTGGCCAGGAAGATGCTCTTCGAGCGGTTCGCCTCCTCGGCGGCCTCCTTGGCTTGAGAGAGCGCGATCGTGCGCTCGCTGACGCGCGCCTCCAGCCCGGCATTCGCTTCACGCAGTTCGTGTTCGCGTTCGTGAATGGCGCTGGCCATCCGGCCGATATCGATCGACAGGTTGTTGAATTCAGTAATCCGCCCGCGCGGCCATTGATCCGTCGGCTGGCCAAGGGCAACCTGGTGGGCTCGGTGAACGATGCCGAAAAGCGGGCGGAGCAATCGCGATGCGCCATAAATCGCGAGCAGCACACCGATCAACAGTGAGGCGAGAAAGCCGCCGCAAACGATCAAAACCGTCATCCGGATTTCCGGATGCGCCAAGCCCGCCGGCAGGCGATGAACGACCAGCCGAGCGCGGCGGAACGGGCGCCGCCGACATAGTAATTGCGCCCGTCGAAAGTAAATTGCTTGGGCAGCGCCTCATCGTTGAGTACCGCCTTGAGAACAGGCGAGTTGTAGAGATTCAAGCCACCGACCCGATTCGCCACTTCGGTATCGGCCAGCAGTTCACCGCGTTGATCAATCACCCAGATCGCTCTTTGTTTCTGGCCGGGGTTGTAGTCAAGAATGCTGAGCAGATAACTCAAGGGGATTTCGGCAAGGAGCACCCGCTCACCTTTGACCGGAACGGCCAGCCCGACAGTCACGACGCCACTGAGCGAAGATAGATATTTGTCACTCCAGACCGGCCCGGCGCGCAGTTTTGCCTCAAGGAAAAGCGGTGTCGCCGAGAGATCGCTTCCCAACACTTCGCGCTCGAGATGGCGGTATTCCGGCGTCAGGCCAGCGGCAATGACTTGACCTTGCGGCGACAATAAATAAAGCGCCCGGAAGACCTTGCCGGCGCCGATCGCGGTAACCAGAATCGCCACGTTGCGCCTGACTGATCAGCGAGGTCGGCGATCCGCTGTTGAGCAAAGCCGTAGCGACCAGCGCCAACTGCTCTTGCTGCGCCAGCATTTGCAATTCGATGCGAAACGCCAGTTCGCGGGCATCGCCTTCCGCCTGGTTACGGATTTCAGTTTCAAGTTGCGGGATGCGGGTGAGCAGGAAAATCGAGCCGACGATGAGAAAGGTCAGCACCGAAGTAACCGCCAGCAGCACGCCCAGATAGGTATGTAACCGCCATTCGCCTCGCGCCGCCGGGTTCATTTGTACTGAACCAGATTTTCATTGCGGAGTTCAGTGAAATGAACTTTGCGCGTTGCGTCGCCGTTGGGGTCAAAGCGGATTTCTTGCTGCACACCGTGATAAGGCCCGTATTTGAGCAAGGCGGTCTTCATGTTTTCACCGGCGCTGCGCTGCTTCATGGCGGCAAAAACGACATTGGCCGTGTCGTAGGCGAGCAAGGAGAAAGAGCCGAATTCACGTTGAAAGCGGCTCTTGAAGGCACTGCGAAAATTTTGATAGGCGGCGCTTTGGTCATTGCGGTTATAGGCATGCGTGATCAGCATATGTTCGACGGCGCTGCCGCCCATTTCGCTAAGCGCTTCAGCCGAGGCGGCCCATTCCGATGAACTCAGCGGCAGG
>CAZLPR010000042.1:7226-11134 GCA_964561415.1 uncultured Dechloromonas sp.
CTGTTGGGCCAGGCGCGTGGTATCGAGCGTGCTGGCGACGAAAACCAGGGCATCCGGATGGCTGCCGAGCAGACGGCCGACAACCTCGGAAAAACTCGTGCTCGCCGCCGATTCAAACCCGGCCGTGCCGCTCGTGCTGCCGCCCAGTTTTTTGAACTCGGCCGAGAACGACTTCACCCAGGTACCGGAAAAGGGCAGGTTGGAGGCATCGAAGGCCAGCCCGACATGCCGTGCGCCACGTTCAAAAATCATCTTGGCGTGCTGCGTCGCTGCCTCATGGGTGGTGCAATTGACGCGGAAAAAATTGTCGTCCTTGCCAAAAAAATTCGTCGAAGCGACCGTTGGGCTAATGATGATCTGCCCGGCTTGATCGATCAGCGGCATGACCACGGTTGCCATTGAGCTGGTCACCGGGCCGATAATGATATCGGGATGCAAGGCGATCAATTCCTGCGCTGCCTTGGTGGCCAAAGCCTCGTCCTGCCCATCGTCGCGGACGAGCAGTTCAATTTTCCGCCCGTTGATCCCGCCGGCCAGATTCTGCTGCTCGGCCGCCAGAATAACGCCGTTGCGGACGCTTTCACCGAAATCGGAGCCGCGATCGGAGAGGCCGGCGAGCAAACCTATTTTGATCGGCTCGGGAGGGCTGCAAGCAGGAAGGCTGAAGAGCAGCCCCGTCGCCCCAAGCGCCAGCAGTACATTCTGCAAAGACTTCTGCAAAAACATATCCCACCCCCTCCGTACATTTTTATTTTTAGCCAAAACTTGACCATACCGGTGTGTACCACCGCCCCACGGACGGGTCAAGCAAACCGCCTTGCCGCAATGCGCGAGGCTGATCATGCTGTCTCACGGCGCGCCATCGGCAGTCCGAAAACCCGGTGCGGGGGCGCATCCGGCGTGGTTTTTCAGGATAATAAAGCCAATACCGACCCAAGCTTGAGCTACCGGAGGCCACGATGACATGCCACGACGATTTTGCCGACACCCTGAAACACAATCGAATCACGCGGCGCCAGGTGCTTTGGCTACTTGGCGCGGCCGGCGCCAGCGCGCCACGTCACCGGTGGGCGGTCAATCCATCCTCGTCGGGATGAGTGAAGCGGAGGAAAAACAAATCGACCGGAAAGTGGCGCCACAGCAGTTTTCACAGGATCTTGGCGCCGTGCAGAATGTGGCGCTCAACCAGTATTTAAGTGAGGTCGGCCGCCGTCTTGACGCCAAAACGCATCGGCCGCAAATGCCCTATTCCTACCGCGTGCTTAACGCCAACTACGTCAATGCCTACACTTTTCCCGGCGGTGCGATTGGGGTGACACGGGGCATTCTGGTCGACCTTGACGACGAGGCGGAACTGGCGGCGCTGCTCGGCCATGAACTCGGCCACGTCAATGCGCGCCACGCGGCGCAGCGTCAGGGCCAGTCGATGGTGGCGCAGGCAGCGATGACCGGCGTCAATTTAATTGGCAGCGCCGCCGGTTATGGCCGCTTGACAGACCTCGGCACCAAACTTGGCGCCAGCGTCCTGCTTTCGAGCTATTCCCGCGATAACGAACGCGAGGCGGATGCGCTGGGGCAGGAATACATGGTGCGTGCCGGCTATCCGGCCAAAGGCATGGTCGGCTTGCAACAGTTACTGGTTGAACAGCAGAAAGCGTCGCCGAGCATGCTGCAGACGATGTTTTCGACCCATCCGATGAGCAGCGAACGCCGCGATTCAGCGAAGCAAATGGCTGCAAGCCAATATGCGGCAAGCAATTCGCGCGACGCCGGGCGTGAGCGATTCATGGATCAGACAGCCGCCTTGCGCCAGATCAAGCCAACGATCGAAGCCTGCCAAAAAGGCGAAGAAGCGATGGCCGGCAAGGCATACGGCAAGGCCGAGCAGCATTTCCGGGCAGCGTTAAAACACACGCCGCGCGACTATGCGGCCAACGTGCTAACGGCAAAATGTCTGGCCGCGCAGGAGAAGAATACGCAGGCGCTGGAATACGCCGAGACGGCGACAAAGATTTATCCGCAGGAAGCACAGGCGCACAAACTGCTCGGCGTATTGGCCCTCGGTGAGAAAAACCCGGCGGCAGCCTTTGATCACATTGATCGTTACGATCAATTGCTGCCCGGCGATGCCGGCATCGCCTTCCTGAAAGGCGTTTCGCTGGAAGGCATGGGCAAGCGTCAGGAAGCCGCCAGACAGTATGCGGCTTATCTGAAAAGCAGCCAGCAGGGTCAGGCGGCGGCGTATTCGTATAGCCGCCTGAAAAGCTGGGGCTATGTGAAATAAACAAATTTTGCCTGTTTTTTGCGGTTGACCGCAGGGCAAGCCGTCGCTTCGACTCTCCTGGACCCCACATTTTCCTATGGCCGCAGCCGGGCGTTGGACCATGCTTACTTGCGCCAGATCACCTGGCCGGAAGATCAAATCGAATACGCCGGGCTGAGTGGCGTATGCTCATGCCAGCCATTGGGCCGGCGCTGCACTTGCAGCAAGAAAGCCTGAGCGAAAGGATCGCCGCATGAGCAACGCTGCAAAAACCAATGAACTGTTCGATCTCCTGCGCGCCGCCTGCGCCCGCCAGTTTCGCTTCAATCCACGCCGCATCACGGCAAGCATCCGCTATGTCGGCAAGGAAGGCCACGGCAAGGATCTGGTGCATGTTTTCCGCGATGCCGGGACGCATTCGCAAATTGTCCTCCAGGGCACTTTCGCCACTTTGCGCATCACGCATGGCGACAAGCCGCACTGGAGCGAGACCGAGCAGGCGCATTACCGCGAAAGCGACGCCGAAATGGATGCCAAAATCGCCGCCAAGCAGGCCGAGGTCGAATTCACCCGGCGCAGCCCGCTTTATCTCGCACATCGCGCCGAACTGCTGTCGCACTACAAAACCAGTCCCACTTACGTCGTCGGCGGGGCGAATCCCCGCGATGCGGCCAAGGCGCTGATCGAAGCACTGGCGGCGGCCAACGATGCGCAACTGGCGAGCTTTGCCGAACACATGCAATCGAACGACCCCGAGCATCTGGCGCATCTGCTCCTGGCACCCTGCCATTTCGACCTTGAAGCCATTCAGGAAACGGCCAGCGGCAACGCCCATTTGCCGACGCCATGAATATTGCGGAAATTGCTGAACAGTTAACCCGGGTGGGCTACATCGTTTTAGACGATCCCCTGCAAAAATCCTTGTCTGACTTGCTGTTTACGCGCTGCCAGGATGATGGCAGCGTCCGCTTCAAGGCCGCGCAAATTGGCCGCGGGGCAAGCCAAAAACACCTCAGCCCGCTGCGCGGCGATGTGATCAGTTGGCTGGACGACACGAACAGCACCGATGGCACCTACCTGGCCTGGATGGAAGTGCTGCGCAGCGGCCTCAACGCGGCGCTCTTTCTCGGCTTGTTCGACTTTGAAAGCCACTACGCCATTTATGGGGCCGGCACGGGCTACGCCAAACATTCCGATGTTTTGCAGGGCGCCAAAAACCGGATTCTGTCGACCGTTTTTTACCTGAACGAAGGTTGGCAAACCGGCGATGGCGGCGAGTTGCGCTTGTTTGAGCCGAGTGGGGAAACGGTTATTGCGACGGTCAACCCGAATTTCGGCACGATGATCGTCTTTCTCAGCGAACTCTTCCCTCACGAGGTGCTGATGGCGCATAAAAAACGCCACAGCATTACCGGCTGGTTCCGCGTCCGGGGCAGCTGAGGGCCGACTTTGCGCCGACCGAACCGGCTTCGCCTGATCAGCGATTCGGGGTTGATCACAGCCATTCACCCCAAGCTACCTCCCCGCCGAAAACCGGCGGATTGACTACCTGACTATCACGCCGCAATCCTCGGAATCAGGCTCTGGGCCTCATGGCACTACTTTAAGCATATAACATTGAATATTTACGTTCCGCGACAAGTGA
>CAZLPR010000043.1:0-9676 GCA_964561415.1 uncultured Dechloromonas sp.
ATGTCGGCCGGGATGCCCTGCGCGAGCTGTTGCGCCTGGATCGTGACGGCGCGAAAAACTATTCCAATGCCGCTGCTGAAATGGCCATCGGCTGGTTGCAGGATGCCGGCGAATACAACGCCGAGCGCGGCTTCCTCTTTCACCAGTACGCGCGCAGCCTAAGCCAGCGCGCCAACCGCCCGCTCTGGGCAGAAATCACCGTGGCGCTGGCGGAAGATGACAAGGCGGCAACCGCGCAGCTCCTTGACACCTTTGACGAAAGCCTGCCCCGTTACGACCGGATCAATGCGGCGCGTGCCGTCGATGATCTGCGCCTGATGCAAAGCGCCGCCTTTGAAACGCAAACCGACCAGACGGATGACGCGCCGCTACACATGCAACTGGCTGATTCGTTGCTCGAATTCAGCGACCATGCGGGCGCCGGGTACGCCCAACAAAAACTCGGCGGGCTGGACGAGCAACACGTCACCACGCACTGGCATGCTGCGGTCGACCCAAAACTTTCGCTTGATTTTGCATTCGGCCAAATAAACCGTAAAGATAGAGACGCGGCAGTCATTCAAAACGCTCCGGACGAAGATTTTTCCAGCCTCAAAGTGAATTGGCGCCACGGCGACGGTGCAAGCACCCTGATGGCTGAAAGCCGCCATAGTCTCGCCAGCTACACGCCGCTCCAGATCGAACACGAACAGCGAATCGACAACCGCCTGTCCCTGAACTTCGGCCTCGGCACTGCATTACCCAGCCAGGAAACGACCATCCTGCGCGTTGCCGGCATGAAAGACCGCAGCTCGCTCGGCCTGCGTTATCAGCCAACGCGCATGGATCAGATCACGCTTGAATACTGGCGGGAAGATTACAAGCTGCAAACGGGCACAGATGTTGGCAGTGGCAACCATACGGCTATCACCCTCAGCCACATGCTGCGCCAGGAGGCGGGGGATCTGGAACTGAGCGCCTTTTGGTCGACGCATCGCTTCAGCAACCGAGCCAATGCCCAAAGCATCGGGGAAAACGACCTGGCGGTAAATGCTTTGACGCCGCCCAACCTGCCAGCACCTGACAACGTTGATCTGCCCAACGACTACTTTCTACCCGACAATTTCAGCTTCTATGGCTTCCGCCTCGCCACCGACCTCCGCTACGAAAGCCAATATACCCGCGCCATTCGGCCCTTTGCCGCGCTCAGCGCCACCCGGCATAGCAGTCTGGGCACCGGCTACGACCTCCGCCTGGGCATTGCCGGCAGCATTTTTGGCGCCGACCATCTCAGTCTCAGCTGGGGGCTAGGAAAATCCGGTCCTCAGTCCGGCGGCCTGAGCCGGGAACTGCAACTCAACTATCGCATTCACTACTGACTCTTCTGACACTTTGACAGGGAAAACACCATGACCCACACCTCACCGCTCCTGCATCGCCTGCGCGCTCTAGTTTTGATTGGCCTGACGCTGCTCCTCGGCGCCTGCTCCACCCTGGACCTCGGCCAGGCACCGGCCCTTGAGCCACAAGCCCAATGGGTCGTCCTGCCTTTTGCCAACCACACGGAAACACCGCTTGCCGGCAGCCGGGCTGAAGCCATTGCAGAATCGCTGCTGCGCTCCCTGGCCGCGGCCAAAGTCAAACGCTACCCAAGCAGCCTGCAGCAGGAAGCGCTTTTTGAAGCCGGCGAACGCAAACAGCAAGAAGAAGCCCTGGCCTGGGCGCGCCAACGGGGTGCCCGCTACGCGCTGGCCGGCGCAGTAGATGAATGGCGCTACAAAGTAGGCGTTGATGGCGAGCCAGCCGCCGGCATCGCCTTGCAGATTATCGACGTTGCCTCCGGCGAAACCCTGTGGAGCGGCGCGGGCGGCAAAAGCGGCTGGAGCCGTGAAGCGCTTTCCGCAGTCGCCCAGCAACTGATCCGCGACCTGTTAAAAGGCGGCCTGGCAGGCAGCCGCTAAACGACGAAGCGAATCACGATGACTCCAGGGAATTTCACAGCTGGCACCAGTCCCAGCCCGTCAACCGGCGATAATTTGCCGGCCGCATCCGCCAGCAAGCACAGCGCTTTGCAGCCGCTGCTCGCCAAAATCACGGCGAGCAATGCCAGTCCCTGGGCTATTTTTAGTGAAATTCTGCTCTTGCCACTGATCGCCGTCGGACTCGGCGTGGCGCTGAATCCCGAAGACCCGCTCTGGATCGAGGCCAACTTTCCCTGGGCCTGGTTCGCCCCAGTGGTGCTTGCCCTACGTTACGGCCCGCTGGCCGGCATGGGCGCCGCCGGTGTTTTGCTGCTGGCCTGGCTAGGACTCAATATTGGGCATCATGAAAACTTTCCGAAGCTCCCCTTTCTCGGCGGTTTGATCCTGGTCATGCTGGTCGGCGAATTTTCCAGCCTCTGGGTGGCCAGAACCCGCCGGGCCGAAACGGTGCAGGTCTACCTCGAGCAGCGCCTGGAATATCTGACCCATCAATACTATCTACTGCGCCTGTCGCATGACCGGCTTGAGCAAGATTTGATCAGCCGCCCAATGGCCATGCGCGATGCGCTCAAAACCCTGCGCAACATCAACGCCAGCGATCACGATCAAAAGCAAAGCAGCCAGACACTTTTGCGCCTGCTCGCCCAATACTGCCAGCTCGAAACCGCCTCACTCTATCCGATTGAAAATGAGCAACTAAGCAGCACGGCGCTCGCTTCGATCGGCAATGCCAAGCCGCTGGTCGTTAATGACCCGCTGATTCAGCAGATGTTGCTCAACAACTGTCTCTGCCATGTCGGACAAACCCTGGATGTACAACACCAGACCAGCCGCTACCTGATCGCCGCACCGCTGACCGGAGTGGATGGCGAAAACTACGGCTTGCTGGTGGTTGAAGAAATTCCCTTCTTCTCGCTGCAAGAAGAAACGCTGCAAACGATCAATCTCCTGCTCGGCTATTACACCGACGGCCTGACCATGCATGCGCTGGCCCAGCCCGTCATCGCTCAGCTACCGGACTGCCCACCCGAATTTGCCTTTGAAATCCAGCGCCTCTGGCATATCGGCAAAACATCCTCGGTCAGCAGCATCATCGTCGCCCTCGAAATCCTGCCGCGCGCCAGCCAGCGTGACATGGCCCGGCAAATCCAGCGCCTGAAACGCTCGCTCGATGAAAACTGGCTGATTGAAGGCGTTGACCGGCAGCTTCTCGCCACCTTGATGCCGCTTTCCGATGACTCCGCAGCCGAAGGCTATCTCGCCCGCCTGGAAAACTGGGCGCAGCAAAAAAGCGGGCAGACGCTGGCCGAAATCGGCATCTTCAGCCACATCCTCCACCTCGATCAAGAACAGCCGATCGTCATCCTGAACCAACTCAAAAAGCTCGCTGATGTTCAATCAGAAACTGACACTCTACGCAGTCTTTCTTGAAATAGGCGCCTGGAATGGCGGCCGGCTTTTTGCGGGCCACAGCGACGCAGCGCTGGCCTGGTATCTGCTCGTCCACGCCGGGGCCAGTGCGCTGCTCGCACTCGCCGCCATCGTTCTCCTTCCCGGCGAAAATGCCCGCCCCCGATTCCCCATCCTGCTGCTCATGGCCAGCTGCAGCTATGCCGTGCCGGTGCTCGGGTTTATCGGGGTCATTTGCGGCACCCTTTATCTCCGCTTTTTCCGCAGCTCAGTGCCCGTTCAGGCTTTCGACTCGGTTCAATTGCCCGCATTCGATACCCATCAGCGTCCCAATACCGGCTTTCGCCAGGCCGGCCTGCGCGCCTTCCTGGGCAATAGCGAAGCGCCAATGCAGGCCCGCATCGGCGCCATGGTGGCGCTGCAATACGTCTCCGGTCGCGTCTCTTCACCACTTTTGCGCGATGTCCTCAGCGACCCGAGCGAAGATATCCGCCTGCTCGCCTACGGCATGCTGGACAGCCAGGAAAAACACATCAACCAGGCGATCGACCAAGAACTGAAATTGCTCAACAGCGCAGGGCAAACAGCGGACGAAAAAAACACCAGTTTCACGGCGTTGACCGCAACACGCCGCCTTTCCGATCTTTATTGGGAATTGATTTATCAGGAACTCGTACAGGGCGACCTGCGCCTGTACGCAATCAGCGAATCAGCGCGCTATTGCCAACAAGTGCTCGATCACGAGCCGGACAATGCCGCGCTCAATCTGCGCCAGGGCCGACTGTTCCACGCCCTTGGCCAACACGAAGCAGCCGAACAAGCCTACTTGCGCGCCCGCGACCTAGGCCTGCCGGCGACGCGAATCCTCCCCTATCTGGCCGAACTGCGCTTTGAACAACGTGATTTCGCCGGCGCCCAGCGCCTGATGGCCGAACTCGCCAACTGGGGCTCGCTACCTCGCCTGCGCCCGATTATCGATTACTGGAATCCGAAATGAGCTTCCCCACCGCCAGCGAAGCCGACATCGCATTGTTGCTTGAAGGCACCTTCCCGTATGTCAGTGGCGGCGTTTCAAGCTGGGTCAACCAGATGATCCGGGCCTATCCGGAATACCGCTTTGCTATCGTTTTTCTCGGCAGCCGGCGCGAAGATTACACAACATTCAAATACGAACTGCCGAGCAATGTCGTGCATTTTGAAGAATATTTTCTTTACGACGACCTCACCAGCAGCAAACGCCCACCACCACGCCAGGGCGACGAAGAAGCCTTCAGCCTGGGCGGTTGCCTGCATGAAAAATTTATTCCTGGCTGTCCAAGAAGGGAAGCCCTCGATGTCTTCAAGGAAGTGGCGCATGCCATGTTGCCCGGCGGCAAACTCAATCTCGATGATTTTCTGCACAGCGAACGTTCCTGGGAAATCATCTGCGCCCGTTATCGCCGCTTTTGTACCGACCCCTCTTTTGTCGATTACTTCTGGACCGCGCGCATCATGCATGTGCCGCTCTGGAAACTCGCCGAAATCGCCAAAAACCTGATTCCGGTACGCGCCCAACATTCCGTATCGACCGGCTATGCCGGCTTCCTCGGCGCCTTGCTGCTGCAAACGCGCGGCATACCGTTGATCCTGTCCGAGCATGGCATCTATACCAAGGAACGGAAAATTGACCTGTTCAAAAGCGAGTGGATTCGCGACAACCGCAACATCTTTCAGCGCGACCCGAGCGAACTGTCCTATTTCCGCCAGATGTGGATTCGCTTTTTCGAATGGCTCGGGCGCTTTTGCTACGATGCCGCCGACCCGATCATCGCCCTCTATGAAGCCAATCGCTTGCGCCAGGTCGCCGACGGCGCCGCCGCCGAACGTACCTTCAATATTCCGAACGGCATCAGCCTTGGTCGCTTTGCGCCGCTGCGCCATCTGCGCCCCGAAACGGTTCCCCCGGTGCTTTGCCTGATCGGTCGCGTCGTCCCGATCAAAGACATCAAAACATTCATCCGCGCCATGCGCCGAGTCGTCAATTACCTACCGGCTGCCGAAGGCTGGATCGCCGGGCCGGAAGACGAAGACAAGGCTTACGCCGAGGAATGCCACAATCTGGTGCGCAGCCTTGGCTTGCAGGATCACGTCCATTTTCTCGGCTTCCAAAAGGTCGATGAGCTGATGCCGAAAATCGGCCTGACCATCCTTTCCTCAATCAGCGAGGCGCTACCGCTGGTCATTCTCGAAGGTTACGCCGCCGGCGTGCCGACGATTTCAACCGATGTCGGCTCCTGCCGGCAGTTGATTGAAGGCCTGTCGCCGGAAGATAAAGCGCTGGGCCACTCCGGCGCTGTCGTCAATATTGCCGACCCGCAAGCACTGGCCGATGCTGCGCTCGCCCTGCTCGGCAATCAGGAAGCCTGGCAAGCGGCCAGCCAGGCCGGCATTGCCCGCGTCGAACGTTATTACACTGACGAACTGATGTTCGGCCATTACCGCAAGGTGTACGCAGAGGCGCTGCAGAAGTCGGCAGGAGTCCGCTAATGGCCGGCATTGGCTTCGAACTACGCCGCCTGCTGCGCAAGAACACCCTGCTCGGTCTGGTTGAAGCCTACGCTTACGCCGGCATCATCGGCTCCGGCCCCTGGGTTTTTTCGATTATCGGCATTCTGCTGGTCGGCATTTTCAGCGCCTCGGTTGTCGTCCCCTCCTCGCTGGTTACGCAGTTTCAGACTTCAGTCACCTACCTCGTCGCCTGCAGCCTGATGCTCACCAGCCTGGTTCAACTCGCCTTCACCCGTTACATTTCAGACCAGTTATTCAAAAAAACCCGCGAGATCATTCTCCCCAGCCTCAACGGCCTGATGCTCATCGTGGTCATGGTGGCCAGCGCCCTGGGCACACTCAGTCTATTTACGCTGCTGCCCGATCTTGGCCTGCTCTATCGCCTACTCATGCTCTCAGGCCTTGTCCTGATGTGTGCAGTTTGGATAATGACCGTCTTTCTCTCCGGCATGAAGCGCTACAAAACCATTGTCATTTTGTTTGCCAGCGCCTACGCGCTGATCGTCATCATTGCCCTATGGCTACGCCCCTACGGCCTGGAGGGACTGCTCGCCGGATTTGTCCTCGGCCATCTGGTGCTACTCGCCGGCATGTGGATACTGACCGTGCGTGAGTTCAACCCGCATGGAAAACTGATCAGCTTCGACTTTCTCCACCATGAAAAAATTTACCCCAGCCTGATGGCTATCGGCCTGCTTTACAACCTCGGAATCTGGATCGACAAATTCATGTTCTGGTACTTCCCGCCGACCTCCGACCCCATCATCGGCCATCTGCGCGCCTCGCTGATTTACGATCTGCCAGTCTTTCTTTCCTACCTGTCGATTATTCCCGGCATGGCGGTTTTTCTCGTCCGTATTGAAACCGACTTCGTCGAGTTTTACGACAAATTCTATGACGCCGTGCGCGGCGGCGGCTCGCTCGAATACATCGAAAGCATGCGCGACGAAATGGTCTACTCGATCCAGCAGGGACTCAGCGAAATCGGCAAAATACAAACGCTCGCCGTCCTCGTCACCTTCGTTGCCGGTCCCTCCTTGCTGCAATGGCTAGGCATTTCACAGCTCTATCTGCCGCTGCTCTACGTTCAGGTCATCGGCGCCGGCTTGCAGGTTGGCCTGATGGCCATTCTCAACGTCTTTTTCTATCTCGATGAGCGCCGCATCGTGCTCTTCCTCTGCTTTGAGTTTGTTGCCCTCAACATCCTCCTTACCGCCCTGACGCTCTGGTTTGGCGCAGCGCTTTACGGCTACGGCTTTGCCGTTTCCGTACTCATCACACTGACCACCGGTCTGGCTCTGCTCTCACGCCAACTGAATCGCCTCGAGTACGAAACCTTCATGCTGCAATAAGTCTTGCGACTCGCTGACGATTAGCCGCACTGAGCCTGAAGCGCAAAATGGCCGGGTTATAAGCCCGGCTTTTTCATTGGCCAAAACTCAATGCCATCGAAATCGGCAAGCATCCAAGGGATCAGGCCAAGCGGGCAATCCGGCCTGCAGCATCCGCGATATGGGCTTCCAGAGCAGAAATACATGGGCCAAAACCAGCCGATAAACCATCGGCCATCCGAACGCTATCCATGAATAGCCTGGCCAATACAAGCGCCTCCCGCCACGCGCCACCATCAACAGCGGTCAGATTGGCGGGCGCCAGGGTATCGTTAATCTGACCGCTCCTGGTCGGCGAAAACGCCATTGGTAACATGTCATAAGCAGGTGCCAAGCGATATGGCCGACCGTCACTGCTGATGAATGACAAATTACCCGTATGCATGTCGGTATTTCCGATCAGGATACCGAATGCCCATAGACGTGCAGCAGCGGCAACAGCCTCTCGCTGGACGATTCCCCGCACGGCCAATTGATCAACAATCACAGGCCAAGGACGGCTCGCAGCGCCGACAAATTCGAGGTCCAACGCCTTCAGTGAAAATAGGCCAACCCGCCCGAAAGCGCCCACTCGGTCAAAGCGCAGCACTTCGAGGAAGCGTTGGTTGCCGAAGTAAAACACTTGAGTCGTTACCCCCAACACTTCAAGAGCAAGATGCTCGGCCAAGAGCAGGTCTCGCCAACGCTGGGCAAGCAGATTGTCATCGGCCGCAGAAAACTTGACCAGTACATGGCCCCGGTCGGTGTAACAGGCAAACTTGGGTTGCTCGCCGCCCGCAGAAGACCCTGGCAATTGACCAGACGCTGCGGCAACCGCGAACCGGGGGAACGCTTCAGCCCGGTTAGCTAAAGGCACGGGTTCAGCCATTGCCGTAAAATTATCTCTGGCCCTCTCTCCTAACAAGATATTGCCAACCACATCATGCCCGTGAGCCAGCAATGCTCGCACGGCATGGCTATCGTTCCACTCTTCCGGGTTAGCCGGCAAACCAAGATTTGCGGCATGGGTGGACGCATAGGCTCGGCCGAGAAACCCCTGAGGCCGCATATCGAACATCCACCAAGGCAGGCTGTCACTGTGGACCGTTTCCCCCTTCGTATCGACCATCACAAACCCATCCGGCCGCACAGGGATTAGTGTACCCAACAGGCATATTTTCCCGGCCTCGCTAGTGCGATAAACCGGCGCATCGGCAAAACCTCTTGCATAGTCCCGGCTAGCGTAATGAACGGATAGCCCTTGACTGACCCGGATGATTTCATCACCAAGCAAACGCAGGGTGCGGGACACCGTTGATTGGCTTAACCCAGTAATATCAATCAGTTGGCGGGCCGTCATTGGCCCTCTGGCAAGCAGCAATCGGAGCGAATCAGCGTGACGAGACATTGGTTTGACTAGGTTTTTGACTAGAATTTCGACTAGCAATTGTAAGAGATGCATCACTCGTTGTACATCGGCTTAGCATTTGTGGCGCCAATGACCCGACCAATCCTTCATTGTTTCGATGAGCACTTCCATCCGGCACCACCAGCGCTCCCGTCCTTGGCTTTCATCCCGCTCATTGCAAATTCGACTTCAATTAGCAGGTAGTTACGTCAGGCGATGCCGAATGCGCTAATCTTGAATCTCAATGAGGAACGGCTACTGGCACAAGGAGTCTGAAGGCCTCTCGGTGTAGCCAGAGCCACACAAAAAAGGCATGACATTGACCAACACAGCAGCACAGCCCGCCCTGCACGTCGCGACCTTCAACATCCACAAGGGATTTTCACAGTTCAACCGACGGATGATGGTGCACGAACTGCGTGACAGCTTGCGCCACCTCAACCCGGACATTCTGTTTTTGCAGGAAGTTCAGGGCTTGCACCTGGGGCATGCCGAAAACCACAGAAACTGGCCAGCCGGTTCACAGCACGACTTTCTCGCCGAAGATGTCTGGGCGGCCTCGGCCTATGGCGGCAATATGGTTTATGACCACGGCCACCACGGCAATGCCATTTTGTCGCGCTTTCCGATCCTGCATTCACACAATCAGGATGTCACCCATCTGCGCTTTGAAAAACGCGGCCTGCTGCATTGCCGCATCGAGTTGCCGGAAGGCCGGGTAGCGCATTGCGTCTGCGTCCATCTCTCGCTCTTTGGCTATTCCCGCCGCAAGCAAATGACCGCGCTGGCCGATTACATTGAGCAGATGGCCGAACCCCAGGCGCTGCTGATTATTGCCGGCGATTTCAACGACTGGAACAATCGCGCCGGCCATCAACTGGCGCAGCGCCTTGGCCTGAGCGAAGTATTCAGCAGCCAGGACGGCTTTCCCGTACGCAGTTTTCCTGCCGCCCGGCCGATGTTTCGACTCGACCGCATCT
>CAZLPR010000043.1:9718-11122 GCA_964561415.1 uncultured Dechloromonas sp.
GCCCGCCCTGGTCGACAATTTCCGACCATGCCGCACTGTCCACCTATCTGACAAGGCATGGCAGCTGATTTTCTGCCGGGCAACCGGCTGACCTTATTCAATTCCGGCGGTGAGTATTTCCCTGCCCTGCTCGCCGCGATCGAATCGGCCCGCCTGGAAATTTATCTCGAGAGCTATATTTACGCCAATGATGCAATCGGCCATAACGTCACCAGCGCGCTCTGCCGAGCCGCCGAGCGCGGCGTCCAGGTCAATGTTACGGTCGACGGCTTTGGCGGGCAGAATTTCAGTGCCGATTTTTTACCCAGGCTGAAGGAGGCCGGCGTTCGCGCCATGATTTACCGGCCGGAAATCGGCCGTTTTCGCATCCGTCGCCATCGCCTACGCCGGCTACATCGCAAACTGGTGGTGATCGACGCCCGCATTGCCTTCGTCGGCGGCATCAATATTGTCGATGACAACAACGCACCGCATGACATGCGCCCCCGCTTCGACTACGCCGCCCGTCTCGAAGGCCCAACTGTCCAGCAGGTTCATCAGGCGGCACGACATTTGTGGGAAATCGTCTCCTGGGTCAATTTCAAGCGCCGTTTCCGGCTCGCCCCACCGATCCTGCCTAGTAAACAGATTATCGGCACCCAGATTGCCGCTTTCCACATCCGCGACAACCTGCGCCATCGCAATGAAATCCTGCATGCTTACCTCGATGCAATCAATAGCGCCCAAACAGAAATTCTGATCGCCAACGCCTACTTTTTACCGGGCGTCCGTTTTGGTCTCGCCCTGCAGGCCGCCGCCCGGCGCGGGGTAAAAATCAGCATCCTGCTACAAGGAAAAACCGATCACCCGATGCTGCGCTTCGCCACACAAGCGCTGTACACCGCTGCGCTGGAAAACGGCATCCGCATTTTTGAGTACGAGAAAAGCTTCATGCACGCCAAAGTGGCGGTGATTGACGGCGTCTGGGCAACCGTCGGCTCATCCAACATTGACCCCTTCAGTCTTTTACTTGCCAAAGAGGCGAATATTGTCGTGCGCGATGCTGATTTTGCCGGTCAACTGCACGCCAGCATCAATCAGGCAATAACCAGCGGCGCCCGTGAAATGGGGCTTGACGAAAGGAGCCGCCAACCCTGGCACTCCCGCCTCATGCGCTGGCTCAGCTACGGCCTGGTGCGCGCCCTGGTCGGCATTACCGGTTATGGCCCCAAGCACTGGCAGGCCGATGAGGAAACGCCGGGGCTGACGGCGGAGTCGCCCAAGGAATAGCCGCCAGACGCGGAATGGCGGCAAAACGCCAATTTTCCATCGCCCACTCCCAAACATCGCCAACCCCGGCCCGGGCCAATGCCGCCGGCGCGGGCTGACCGAGAAATTGCAAGGCGCGCACCAGCTCTGCCGCCG
>CAZLPR010000044.1:0-4078 GCA_964561415.1 uncultured Dechloromonas sp.
CAAAAAGGCCGCCTAGACGGCGTCATCCAGGCGACAACTAGATTGACAATTACCGCCAGTGATATGCGACACCGTGGAAACAGCCAGGGAGGCATGCCAAAATGAATTCATTAATGGCACCTACAGTGTCGACCAACGGTTCGAAGTTGATAGGCTTGTAACTATCCACGTCGACGAGCAACCAGTGATGCTTTACATCATCGTGAACCGACTTGCGGCGCAGCACCCTGTTCTTCTTGCTGTCATCCGGTTCAACGGTCAGGGAGTGCTCATAGCCCTTGTACTTGCCGCGAATAATTGCAGCGTTCGAGTCATTCTCCATTTTGGAGAGGATGTCTGACAGTTCATTGATACTGGAAACGTTGACCTCAGACCCGATAAACAACTTCGGGTCATCGTAGTTTGAGATGGTGCCGTCATTGTTCCAGGTCTTCGTCAACTTGTTGGTGGAGTGCCTGAGCACCCATATGGAATCATTGCAACGTTTCACGAGGAATACCTCCGTCAACGTTCAGAGCGGCACTCAACGGCACGGCGTAAGGCATCGTACCTAACGCCTTAACTATTAGGACAATGGCTAGAACGGCGCTTTCATCGTCGCAAAGGGCGTATGCATCTAGTGTGCTTGACCAGCGATACCAGCAACCATTGAAAAATTTCACGCCAATGGTTACCCCTTCGTCATTTCCAATGGTGAATTTTGGAGTGTCGGCTGTCATAGGGTGCCCCCTTGGCAATATCGCTCGCTGATCCTGCCATTCATCGTCACATTAAGTGTGAGTGTCGACGTGTTCCCTTCTGCAGCGCAATTCCGCAGCCCGTAAATAGTGACATCGCAGCCCATCGGGAAGTTGACGAGTACACCGCTTATGCGTCCTTTAGCCATCTCGCCAATAGCCCGGTTGATCTTGCTGGCTATCTGGTCAATTAACGTTTTGCGGACTTTGGGCGCGGCGCTGTACGTGGTGAAAAGGTGAGTCAGGTTGTCAACTAAACGACCGGCTGCAACCAATGCTGGTAGATGGGTATGCGCAGTTTGATGTTCAATCTGATTATCAACAATTCGATATAGAGAAACTATCAGCGTTGATAACGTCAATTGACTTGCCATATCGTTTGTCTTGCCGGATAGCACGTA
The DNA here is from genome assembly GCA_964561415.1 of uncultured Dechloromonas sp. Taxonomy (GTDB): domain Bacteria; phylum Pseudomonadota; class Gammaproteobacteria; order Burkholderiales; family Rhodocyclaceae; genus Azonexus. The sequence goes on from CAZLPR010000044.1 coordinate 1,139, forward strand.
TGAGGGGAGAGGGGTGGCCTTGCGGTCACCCCTTTTTCTATTGGTCATCTCATCACTCCTCAATACCCCGGCCAAGCCGGTCTAACTTGTCGGCAATGGTCGCCAGATCATTATTGAGGTATTCGGCCATCCCGCCCAAAAGGGCTAGGGTGTCGCCGGTATCTTTGTCGACAGCGTCAAGTAGTCCGGAAATGGTCGGCTTGAATCCTGCCAACTGAGCGGCAATCGAGTGAATCCGATTTACATTCTCGGTCAACTCAGAAAAGGTGGTTTGATTGGTCATGATGCCCCCGCTCAGAACGTGACGGGGATGCCGCATTTCGCGGCGAACGTTTCGATACTGCGACGTGTGACGGCACTACTGCGCACGCCCACCTTCACAATTTCCAGGTCACCTTTTGCAGCGGCCCGGTAAACGAAATTGCGGTTACTTCTCCCGAATAGACGAACTGTGTCGTCAATTGAGAATGCCAGTTGCGGCGTTATGTTGTGTTGCATGGCGATACCTCCTCGATAAGTCCGTGATGCTCTGTCGCATCCCGGTATCGCCATTTAACGGTTTGTCTCAAACTGTATTCGGGTACTCGTCCTAGAAAACCAAGTCCACGAATACCCGCTTTTCCTCGGGAGTAAGTCTTCTGACGCTGGTCAGTGGTCCAAGGTGTTCGGTTTCGATTCGTGCCTTTTTGAATGCGCCAGGTACATCGGCAAGTTCACCTGTTGTTCCACCTCGTGGGAGGTAACCGGCACAGGTGAAAAAGTTGCCGGCGATGCTATACGCCTTCCGGTTTCCCTTAACTGGCTTACTCGCATACAGATTCCATATTGCTTCGAATGTCTGAACCAGGGCGTGATTGGATCGCCTAACGGGATGTCTGCTTGAAGTGGGGATATTGTGTCGACTGATTTCTTCGTCAATAGTCGATATTGCCTCTTCAAGTGCCGCTTTCAAGGCCGTGCCACTATCGGCGAGGATGTTTTTTACGCTATCCCGATCAGCGAGTTTCCGTAAATCTTTGGCATGTTTCAGAGCGTCAAGTCGACTGTCGTTCAACCCTTGGCATTGTGAAATATAGTCGGGGAGGTTTCGCTCACCTTGTGCAAATATCAAGAAGTGATCAGCCAATAATCGAAGGTGAATTGTGAACTCGTCAATGTCGTGTCTCGGGATTTGATTGCTGTCGATAACGCGTTGTCGCAATATTTTCCACGCTACCCGGTCACCCCTCGTTATGCCGTGTTTCTCGGCACCCTCGATAAAAAATTGAAGGTCTTTGTCATTGGCTATTACCGGAAAAATCGCTTCAGGTTTCGTCATGCTGCGCTTCCTCGCATCGGAATGACGTTTGCCGCGTTATCGCTGGTCAGCAGTTCCAGGCGCTCGCCTAGCAGTCGCCATGCTTCCCGCATTTCTTTTTCGTAGCTGTGCCGCTGGTAAATCCGCTTTACCTTGTTTTCTTCAGTGTGATTCAGGCACCGCTCGGCAACCTCGGGTAACACACCTAGCGCAACCATCATGGTTGCAGCCGTTCTACGCAAGTCGTGCGGTCCCCACTTGCCGCCGATAAGTACCAGCGTTGCCGATAGCTCAACCTTCGCACGGCCTTTCATGGGTTTCAGTCCAGGGCGTTGGCGGTCCCCGAGTTGCTTCGTTACGGTCTTTGGGCACACAGCCGCAGTGCCTTTGCGATTCGGATAAACCCAAGGGCTTACTTCCACCTCTTTGCCCTTGCTACGGGCTTTCGCCGCTGCTTCGTCGCTTGAATCTTTGACGCTCTGGAATTGCGCAAGTGCGAAATCAGAGAGGTAAACGGTATGAGCCTTGCCGTTCTTTGAATTTCCAGGAGGCACCCACCATGTGTGCTTTTCAAAGTCGACATGTTCCCAACGTGCCCCGAGTAGTTCACCGATACGGCAGCAGGTAGATAGGGCAATCCATACCGCTGTTTCTGTCGAGTGCGACAGGCTGGCAGTCGGCAACTGCATTACCAATGCCTTGATTTCGTCATCACTCAATACACGGTCACGTTCGGTGTCCTTGCCGCCGATCTTTGCTTTGCGGATTGCTGCGGTCGGTTCGAACTCGATAATGTCTCGGTCCACCGCAAATCGGAACATCTGACGAATTAGGGAAAAGATCAGTTTAGCCATACGCGTAACGCCACGGGCAAGGAGGGCATCAGTAACCCCTGTGATATGGCCTTTCCGAACATCTTCGACCGGCATGCTGCCAAGTATCGGTAGTACGTCTTTCTCAAACATGCGCCGCACCTCTGCGCCGTCATCTTTGCGCCTGATTAGATCAACGGCCATCCATCGTTCGAATAATTGGTTTACGGTGATTCGTGCGCCAATTCGGGCCAGTTCCCGTTCGGCAGCTTCTTGTGCCGCTTTCTGTGCCTCTTCCTCGGCTTTCTGCTCGGCAAGTACCCTTGCTTTGTCAGCTTCTTTTACGGCTATCGGGTCGACCTTGCCATTGTTGTGCAAGATATGTAGCTCGTGCGCTGCTGCTCGTGCCTCGGGGATTCCAACGTCGGGGTAGACCCCAAGTTGTATTTTTCGAGTTTTCCCTTGGAAGGTATATCGGAAAAACCATAGCTTTGCCGCCGCGCCGGGTCTCACACGAAGGTATAGGCCGCCCCCATCTGAGATGTACTTTTCACCGGAAACGACCTTTGCGGCGTTTGCTTCTTTTACGGTTAGGGATGGCATTCGTGAACTCCAGGGTACAAGCTAGGGTACAACTTGGAATGTGATGTTGTGTGTCATCTCGTGATGTCACGAGACAATGCTATCACATTAAAACCTGTAAAAACAGTCACATGTAAGACTGATTTTTGGTTTTTGTTGTCTCAGGATGTGCCGTAATGTTCGGAAAAACCTTTATTGGGTGCAAGGGGTAGTGAGTTCGAATCCCACCGCCCCGACCAATAGATTCAA
>CAZLPR010000044.1:4088-10860 GCA_964561415.1 uncultured Dechloromonas sp.
GATTGGCCTAAGTCGTTTCTGGGTTACGGATGGCACCAGCCAAGGTCTGCCCCTGGTTGCCGTCTAGTATTCGCCAGGAACCTAACCCAGAGTCTTTGCGCTCGGATTGCATAAAGATCTATTGATCAGGTCCGATGAAATATGAACTTTGTTGGGTTTGCGATGCAACAAACGTTCGAGCAATTCCACGAGCGGCGCAAGCAAGTCCTGCGATTGCACAGAAAGGGCATCAAGATCATGCAGTCGTGTCGATGCCCGTCCGTACCCAAGCCAAATTACGCGAGGCCGCCAACTCGCACATGATGCGGTTGGAACAAAACCCCGAACGTGTTATCAGCTACTTCCAAGACCGGCGTGCCAAGTATGCCGTTTAATCATTCATCGGGCCGGAGCAATAATCACCCAGCGACCAACTTGCTTTGGCGTGTTACTTTGCCACTTTGAGTCGGTGATCCAGTCCCGCGAGATTTTTCCGATTTAATCCCGAGTTTCTCGGTCTGTGTCACAATCAAACTCATTTTTCCTGATTCTGAACTCATGAAATTCGCCTTCTCCTTGATTGCTCTCGTTCTGTTAGCACTGATTATTCCATTCCTAATTCCCGGCTCTGGTCAGCAGGATGGGGTTGATCCGAATAGCAATCTGCCGTGGCAAATTACGCTGGATGAACAAGGGGGAAGTTCGGTGTTCGGTTTGAAGCCGGGGATCAGCACGTTGGGTGAGGTCCGCCAGCGGTTGGGGGATGAAATCGAGGTGGCGATTATTGCCGAACCTGATGAGCTAGGGGCGCTGGAGGGCTATTACGCGCAGGTGCCACTCGGTTTTGTGCTGGCCAAGATGATTGTTACGGTCGACGCGAAAAATGAGCTGATTTCCGTAATGCGCGACCGTGCCTTGAAGGCCAAACATATGGAAAGTTTGACTCGAAAAATTACGTTGCAGCCGTCTGATCTGGCTGCCGCTGATCAATTGCCGGTGCGGGCGATCAGCATTATTCCGACGGTCAATCTTGATGAAGCGACGATTATTCAGCGTTTTGGTGAGCCGGTTGAGCGTATTGTGCTTTCGGAAAAGCGGGTGCATCTGCTTTATCCGAAGCAGGGGCTGGATATCTTGGTTGATGTTGATGGCAAGGAATTGCTGCAATACGTTGCGCCGCAGCAATTTGCCTCCTTGCGCCAGCCGTTGCTTGTCGAGTTGGCAGAAAAAGAGGTTGTAAAGGCTGCTGATAACTCAGTCGAAAACTCGATGCGCTGAGCGGGGCATGGCTGCCCCTTATCTGCTAAAATCACCGGTTTTTCAACTGACTAGCTTTTGTGGAGCAATTAAATGGCTATCGAACTCGCCCTTTCCATTATCAAACCTGACGCTGTTGCCAAGAATGTTATCGGCAAGATTTACTCCCGTTTTGAAACCAACGGCCTGAAGATCGTTGCTTCCCGGATGGTTTGGTTGTCCGAGCAGGAAGCCGGCCAGTTCTACGCTGTGCACAAGGCTCGTCCTTTCTTCAAGGATCTGGTTTCCTTTATGACCTCCGGTCCGGTCATGGTTCAAGTGCTCGAAGGCGAAAACGCCATCGCCAAGAACCGCGAACTGATGGGCGCTACCAACCCGAAAGAGGCCGCTGCGGGCACCATTCGTGCCGATTTCGCCGAATCGATCGATGCCAACGCCGTGCATGGCTCTGATGCGCCGGAAACCGCCGCTGTGGAAGTTGCTTTCTTTTTCCCGGGCTTGAACGTTTACGCTGGTCGTTGATTCAAATATCCGTTGTCCCTGCGCAAGCGGGGGCTCAGTTTGTGCTGAATTCCCGCTCCGGCGGGAATGACGGTTTAGGATGCTGATGCAAAATCTTCTCGATTTCGATGCCGAAGGCCTGACTGCCTGGTTTGCCGAGCAGGGTGAAAAGCCCTTCCGCGCCAGGCAGGTGCTGCGCTGGATGCATCGTTCGGGCGTGGCGGATTTCGACGCCATGACTGACATTGCCAAGAGCCTGCGGGAAAAGCTCAAGGCAACGGCGGTGATCGCGCCGCCCACCGTGGTTTCCGACAAGATATCGGAAGACGGAACACGCAAATTTTTGATCGACGTCGGCAATGGCAATGCGGTCGAAACCGTGTTTATTCCCGAGGCTGAACGCGGCACGCTATGCGTGTCGACGCAAGCCGGTTGCGCCCTCGATTGCGCCTTTTGTTCGACCGGCAAGCAAGGTTTCAACCGCAATCTGACGGTGGCGGAAATCATCGGCCAGGTTTGGCTGGCCAACCGTGCCCTGGGTGCGGTGCACGGTGATGAACGAGTTATTTCCAACGTTGTGCTGATGGGCATGGGCGAGCCACTGGCTAATTTTGAAAACACGGTCACGGCGCTGCGTTTGATGCTGGACGATAATGCCTACGGTCTGTCGCGTCGCCGCGTTACCGTCTCTACCTCCGGTCTGGTGCCGGTGATGGATCGTCTGCGTGACGAATGCCCGGTGGCATTGGCGGTTTCATTGCACGCGCCGAATGATGCGCTGCGCGATGAATTGGTGCCGATTAACCAGAAGTATCCGCTGGTCGACCTGATGGCCGCCTGCCGCCGCTATCTGGAAAAAGCGCCGCGCGACTTTATTACTTTTGAATACGTCATGCTCGCGGGCGTCAATGATAGCGACGCTCACGCCCGTCAATTGCTCAGCCTGGTTAAAACGGTGCCGTGCAAATTCAACCTCATTCCGTTCAATCCTTTCCCGGGCTCGCCATTTCTGCGTTCGCCGGCTGAACGGGTACGGCGCTTTGCAGATATTCTGATGGCGGCCGGTGTCATTACGACAACGCGCAAAACGCGGGGTGACGATATTGATGCTGCTTGCGGTCAACTGGCGGGTCAAGTCCAAGACAAAACCAGGCGCACAGCCGGGCGCATTATTGCCCTCAAGGAGATCAGGCCATGATGCAGTTTTTGCTGAAAAACGGGGTTGTTGCGATTGCGCTAAGCGCACTTTGTGTGTTTGCCGCACAGGCGCAGTTCGACTTCAATCAGCCGTCGAATCAGTATTCAAACGCGCAAAGCCAGGGGGCCGGTGATCCGCGTAATCGCGCCAGAATACATACTGAACTCGGCGCCTTGTATTTTCAGGGCGGCAGCATGGCGGTGGCGCTTGATGAACTGGGCACCGCACTGGCTGCCGATGCAAGCTATTTTCAAGCGTATGGCATACGCGGTCTGGTGCATGCCGCACTCAAAGAGTATGACAAAGCCGAGGCTGATTTTCAGCACGCGCTGAATCTGGCTCCGAATGATCCGGAAGTAAATAACAACTATGGCTGGTATTTGTGCGACACCGGCAAGGAGCGCCAGTCGATTGCCTATTTCCTCAATGCGTTGAAAAGCCCACTTTACGAAACGCCAGAGCGTGCCTACGCCAATGCCGGGACCTGTGCTCTCAAGGCAGGGGATCTTGAAGGTGCGCAGGGGTATTTGCTGCAGGCACTGCAAATGTCGCATGATGGCGGGATGACGCCGCGTCTGCAGATGGCGAAGTTGCTTTTCAAGCGCGGGGTCTTTGAAGAGGCGCGTGTTTATCTGGGTGATGCGCTCAAGTTAATGGAGCCGCCGACCGCAGAAGCGCTCTGGCTGGGGGTGCGTATCGAGCGCAAACTCGGCAACCGGTCGACCGAAGGCGGTTACGCATCGCAGTTGCGCGGTCGTTATCCTGCTTCGCCCGAGTATCAAGAATTCCTCAAGGGTAATTTCGAATGAGTGAGCAGTTCAACGACGGTGAAGGTGTTGCCGCAATTCCGCAATTAACGCCGGCCCCGCATGTCGGCGAAATCCTCCGCTTGGCGCGTGAGGCGCACGGCGTTACGGCGCTCGATATCGCCCATACCCTGAAGCTTGCGCCACGCCAGGTTGAGGCGTTGGAAGCAGGTAATTGGCAAGGCTTGCCGGGTAATACGTTTGTCCGTGGCTTTGTCCGTAATTATGCCCGGATTGTTCAGATCGATGCGGCGCCGCTGATGGCTCAGCTTGATGGCAGTCTCGAAAAAGAGAACAGCAATCTGGCTGTCTCGGAGATGTCGCCGACGACCATGCCGCGTTCGGGTGCCGCTGCCCGGCGCGATCGTGCTCTGGCGACGATGGGTGTTGGACTGGTTATGCTTGCTGCGTTAGCTTATTTCTTGCTGCCGAATGATCTTTCTGCCTGGCGAGAAAGTACGCAGGGTTTGCTTGACTCCCTGGCCCGTAAGGAGGAACCCGCGCCTGCCGTTGTGGCGCCGGCCGAGCCGTTATTCCCGCCGGGGACGACGCCGCAGCAGATCATGGATCCGCAGGTGCCGGCCCCGGTAGATGTGGCGCCGAGCGATGTTGCCGCGCCAGTGCCAACCGTCACCGTATTGCCCGCGCCTGCCGATGCAACGCCGGTCGCTGCGGTCAAGGCACCGCAACTGCGCTTTGTTTTTGATAAAGATTCCTGGCTGGAAGTTCGGGATCGTGACAATAAGTCAATTTTCTCTCAGCGTGTGGTCGCTGGTACCGAGCAAACGCTCACCGGGGAAGGGCCGCTTTCCGTGGTTATCGGTTTTGCACCGGGCGTGCGGGTTTTTTCGCATGGTCAAGCGGTTGATCTGGCACCCCACACGCGTGGTGAAGTTGCCCGTCTGGTTCTGGAGTAAACAGTGAGTGCTCTCTCCCGGCGTGTAACACGTAGTTGCAAGATTGGCCATGTCACGATTGGTGGCAGTGCGCCGGTAGTTATTCAGTCGATGACCAATACGGATACGGTGGATTATCTGGCGACTGCGCTACAAACCGTCGAACTGGCGCGTGCGGGTTCCGAGCTGGTACGTATCACGGTCAATACGCCGGAAGCCGCTGCGGCGGTGCCGAAAATTCGCGAGCATCTTGACCGTATGAATTGCAATGTGCCGCTAATCGGTGACTTTCATTACAACGGTCATCGCCTGCTGATCGATCATCCGGCTTGCGCCGAAGCGCTCGCCAAGTATCGGATCAATCCGGGTAATGTAGGATTTGGCAAGAAAAAGGACGAGCAGTTTGCCCAGATGGTCGAATTGGCCTGCAAGTACGACAAGCCGGTGCGCATTGGTGTCAATTGGGGCAGCCTTGACCAAAATTTGCTCGCCCGTGTCATGGATGAAAATAGCCGCAAGGCTGAACCGCTGGATGCGACGGCAATCATGCGCCATGCGATGGTGACATCGGCGCTGGAGTCGGCGGCAAAAGCCGAGGCTGTCGGGCTGGCCGGCGAAAAAATTATTCTTTCCTGCAAGGTGTCCAGCGTGCAGGATTTGATCGCCATTTACCGCGCGCTTTCAAAGCGTTCCGATTATGCCTTGCACCTCGGTTTGACCGAAGCGGGTATGGGTTCCAAGGGAATTGTCGCGTCGACCGCAGCATTGTCCGTTTTGCTTCAGGAAGGCATCGGTGACACGATCCGCATTTCCCTGACGCCGGAGCCGGGTGGCTCGCGTGCCCAGGAGGTAATCGTTGCCCAGGAAATCCTGCAGACCATGGGTCTGCGGGCCTTTACGCCGATGGTCGCGGCTTGCCCCGGTTGTGGCCGGACAACGAGTACTTTGTTCCAGGAACTGGCCGGTGAAGTGCAGGATTTCGTGCGCGCCAAAATGCCGGAATGGAAGCTGCATTACGATGGTGCCGAGAACATGACGCTGGCCGTGATGGGCTGCATCGTCAATGGTCCGGGTGAGTCGAAACACGCCAATATCGGCATTTCGCTGCCCGGTACCGGTGAAGCGCCGTCCGCCCCGGTTTTTGAAGATGGCGAAAAAACCGTGACCTTGAAGGGCGAGAACATCGCCAATGAATTCAAACAAATCATCGAGCGCTATGTCGAGCGTACTTACATCAAGAAACTGAAGTCATGAGTCAAATCTTGCAAGCCGTGCGTGGGATGAACGATATCCTGCCCGACGAAGCCGAATTCTGGGAACTCTTCGAGGACACCATCCGTTCATGGTTGAAAAGCTACGGCTATCGGCCTGTCCGTCTGCCGATTGTCGAGCCGACGCCGCTTTTCAAGCGCGCTATCGGTGAAGTTACCGACATCGTCGAGAAGGAAATGTATTCCTTCATCGACGGCCTGAACGGTGAAGCATTGACTTTGCGCCCAGAAGGGACGGCCGGTTGCGTCCGTGCCGTGATTGAACACAATCTGGCCGCCCGTCAGACCCAGCGCCTTTATTACATTGGCCAGATGTTTCGTCATGAACGGCCGCAAAAAGGGCGTTATCGCCAATTTTACCAGGTCGGCGTTGAATCTTTCGGTATGTCTGGCCCGGATATCGATGCTGAAATGATCCTGATGGGGGCTCGCCTGTGGGGGGACTTGGGCCTTGAAGGTATCGAGTTGCAACTGAATAGTCTCGGTCAGCCGGATGAGCGCGCCCAGCATCGCGCTGCGCTGATTACCTATTTCGAGGAAAACGCCGATCTGCTCGACGAAGAAGCCAGGCGTCGCCTGCATACCAATCCGCTGCGTATTCTCGATACAAAAAATCCGGCCATGCAGGACTTGTGCGCAGCAGCACCGAAGCTCATCGACTACCTCGGCGCCGAGTCGTTGGCACATTTTGAGGGTGTGCAAGGCGTTTTACGTGATGCCGGCGTGCCTTACAAAATCAATCCGCGCCTGGTGCGGGGCCTTGACTATTACAATCTGACCGTCTTTGAATGGGTCACTGACCGTCTCGGCGCCCAAGGCACCGTCTGCGCCGGTGGACGTTACGACGGTCTGGTGGGCCAACTG
>CAZLPR010000045.1:0-4664 GCA_964561415.1 uncultured Dechloromonas sp.
ATCAATACCGCGCTCAACTCTTGGGCATTGAGGGGATTTGATGCGATTGCCCTGGTGATCAAGCCTTGGTGACTGCGGCGATTGCCTTGGCGACGTAATTGACATTCTTGGTGTTCAAGGCGGCGAGGCAGATACGGCCGGTTGACACCGCGTAAATACCAAATTCGTCTTTCATGCGCTCAACCTGGGCAGCGTTCAAGCCGGTGTAGGAGAACATGCCGCGTTGTTGAACCACAAAGGAGAAATCCTGCGCAACGCCCTGGGCTTTGATGGCGTCGACCAGGCCGGTACGCATGGCGCGGATGCGATCGCGCATGCCAGCCAGTTCGGCTTCCCACATCTGACGCAGCTCTGGCGAGGCAAGTACGGCCGCGACCAGCGCACCACCGTGAATCGGCGGGTTGGAATAATTGGTACGGATGACGCGTTTGAGTTGCGACATGACGCGCCCGGACTCTTCCTTGCCGGCGGTGACAATGGACAACGCGCCAACGCGCTCGCCATAGAGCGAAAAGCTCTTGGAGAAGGAGCTGGAAACGAAGAATTGCAGGCTGGAGGCGGAGAAGGCGCGAACCGCCACTGCATCGGTATCAATCCCGTCGGCAAAACCCTGGTAGGCCATGTCGAGGAAGGGAACCAGACGACGTTCGCGGCAGAGTTCGACGACTTCTTGCCATTGAGCATCGGAGAGGTCGGCACCCGTCGGATTATGGCAGCAGGCGTGTAGGATGATGATCGAGCCGGTAGCCAGATCATTCAGGCAGGCTTTCATAGCAGAAAAATTTACGCCACGGGTGGCGGCGTCGTAGTACGGGTAGTTTTCAACGACAAAGCCGGCGGATTCAAACAGGGCGCGGTGGTTTTCCCACGATGGGTCACTGATATAAACTTTGGCTTCTGGATTGAGGCGCTTCAGGTAATCGGCACCGATCTTCAAGGCGCCAGTGCCACCCAGCGCCTGGGCGGTGATGATCTGGCCGTTGGCGATAAGCGTCGAGTCGGCACCAAACAGCAGATTCTGGACTGCCTGGTTGTAGGCTGGAGCACCTTCGATCGGCTGGTAGCCACGCGGCAAAGCTGCCTTTACGCGGGCTTCTTCCGCAACCTTGATAGCGCCGAGCAAGGGAATTTTGCCATTGTCGTCAAAGTAGACGCCAACGCCAAGGTTGACCTTGGTGCTGCGGGTGTCGGCATTGAATGTTTCGTTCAGGCCGAGGATGGGGTCACGCGGGGCCATCTCAACCGCAGCAAAGATCGAAGAGGACATAAGGTCTCCATGAAATAATAGTAACGTTGTCAGCGCAGCGCTTTCGCTGCGCGATGAAAATCCTGAGAATTTTAGCATGAGCGAAACCAAGTCTAGTATCCCGGTTGTCTGCTTTGAGGGTAGTCCCTACCGACTGCATCAACCCTTTCCGCCGGCCGGTGATCAGCCTGAAGCCATCCGTCTGTTAATCGAAGGTCTGGCCGATGGCTTGTCCTTCCAGACTCTGCTTGGCGTCACCGGTTCCGGCAAGACCTACACGATGGCCAACGTGATCGCCCGAACCGGGCGACCGGCCTTAATATTGGCGCCGAACAAGACACTGGCAGCGCAGCTGTACTCTGAATTCAAGGAGTTTTTTCCGGAAAATGCCGTCGAGTATTTTGTTTCTTATTATGACTACTACCAGCCCGAGGCCTACGTGCCTTCACGCGATCTGTTCATTGAGAAGGATAGCTCGATCAATGACCACATCGAGCAGATGCGGCTTTCTGCGACCAAGAGCCTGATTGAGCGACGCGATGTAATCATTGTCGCTACGGTTTCCTGTATTTACGGTCTTGGCGACCGCGACGAATACCACAACATGATTCTGACCATGCGGGTTGGCGACCGGCTTGATCAGCGTGCCATTGTCAAACGTTTGATCGACATGCAGTACGACCGCAATGATATCGATTTCCATCGCGGTATTTTCCGCGTGCGCGGCGACATCATTGACATCTTTCCGGCCGAGCATGCTGAACACGCCATTCGAATTTCGCTGTTCGACGATGAAATTGAATCTCTGCAGTTTTTTGATCCGCTAACCGGGCATTTATTGCACAAGGCTTTGCGTTTCACCGTATTTCCAGCCTCGCATTACGTCACGCCGCGGGCAACAGTTTTGCGTGCAGTTGAGGCGATCAAGGATGAATTGCGCCAGCGCGTTGATTTTTTTACGCAAAATAATCAACTGGTTGAAGCGCAACGTATTGAACAACGCACTAAATTTGACCTTGAACTCCTTGATCAGATTGGCTTTTGTAAAGGCATCGAAAATTATTCACGTCATTTTTCCGGGCGTAAACCTGGTGAGGCGCCGCCGACCTTGATTGATTATCTGCCGCAGGATGCGTTGATGTTTATCGACGAGTCCCACGTTTCCATCGGGCAGGTCGGCGGCATGTACAAAGGCGATTGTTCGCGCAAGGAAAATCTGGTCAATTATGGCTTTCGCCTGCCCTCGGCGCTGGATAACCGACCGTTACAATTCAACGAATTTGAAGCACATATGCGGCAGACGGTTTTTGTCTCTGCAACACCCGCTGATTATGAAAATCAGCATGCCGGGCAAGTGGTTGAACAGGTGGCGAGACCGACCGGATTGATTGATCCGGAAGTCATTGTTCGCCCGGCGCTGACGCAGGTTGATGATCTGATGGGTGAGATCAAAAAACGGATCGAGGTTGGTGAGCGCGTTTTGGTGACGACGCTGACCAAGCGTATGTCGGAAGATTTGACCGACTTTCTCGCTGAAAACGGGATCAAGGTACGTTATCTGCATTCTGATATTGATACGGTGGAGCGTGTTGAAATTATTCGTGACCTACGACTTGGCGAGTTTGATGTGCTGGTCGGCATCAACTTGCTGCGTGAAGGCCTCGATATCCCCGAGGTTTCCCTGGTAGCCATTCTTGATGCGGATAAAGAGGGGTTTTTGCGCTCGGAGCGTTCATTGATTCAGACGATTGGTCGCGCCGCGCGGCATATCCATGGCACGGCTATTCTTTATGCTGATAAGATTACCAAATCCATGCAGCTAGCCATTTCCGAAACGGCTCGGCGGCGGGAAAAGCAGATCAGCTTTAATGCGGAATACGGCATCACGCCACGCGGTGTGTCCAAGAAAATCAAGGATATTATCGATGGGGTTTATGATGTGGAATCCGCCCGAAGCGAACTCAAAGCGGCGCAGCAGCAAGCGACCTATGAAGCAATGGGTGAAAAAGACGTGGCCAAGGAGATCAAACGACTCGAGAAACTGATGCTCGAGTCTGCGAGAAACCTTGAATTCGAAAAAGCGGCGGCGGCTCGTGACGATCTTTTCCGACTCAAGGAGCGGATATTCGGCGTGGTGCAGCACGACTCTGACGGAGACGAGACAAAATGAACTTTCGTGTGCTGCTCGTATGTATGGGCAATATCTGTCGCTCCCCAACGGCAGAAGTCGTTTTGCGGCAATACATCAAGCTCAATAATTTGGGCGATAAGGTTGAAGTGGACTCTGCGGGAACGCACGGCTATCACGTTGGTGAAGCACCTGATTCAAGAACGCAGCGTGCTGCTGCTGTCCGTGGCTATAACCTTTCTCAACTTCGTGCGCGTAAGGTTGCCCGGCAGGATCTCGATTATTTCGATCTGATTTTGGCCATGGATAAAAGTAACCTCGATAATTTGCGACGCATGGCGACTCCGGAGCAGCAAGAGCGGATCAAGCTTTTCATGCAATACGCTAAAAACTTTGAGGATGACGAAGTGCCGGACCCTTACTATGGCCTTGGTCATGGATTCGATCTGGTTCTCGATATGGTTGAAGATGCTGCCCAAGGCTTGATCGAGGAGGTCAAGCAGAATTCGGCCGCGTAGCGATAGCGGTTTATTTATTTTTCCGCAGGAATACGGCTGAAGACCTTGGTGTGTGGTCGTTTAATGTCTATGTTGCAGCGCACCAAAAAATGCTTGACGCAGGGAAATAATTCACTAGAATGGGGTTATGCTGCAGTGCAGCAAATCATTGAAAACGACGATTACCCCAACCCCACGGAGATTATTATCATGACAACCCAGCTTCAGGACTTCCCCAAATCCGGCGTTAATTTTGCGCTGTTCTTTGCCAATACGACGTTCGATGGCATTGAGCGTATGGCGCTTTTGAACCTGGCCGCAGCCCGTTCGGTTTTTGAAACTTCAATCGCCAACATCACGGCTCTGCTCGGTGCCAAGGATGTTCAGGCTTTTGTCAGTTTGCAAAAAGAGCTGGCCAGCCCGTCTATCGAAAAGGGGGTTGAGTATTCCCGCAACGTGATCGCGATTGCTGCTGAAGCCAAGGACAAACTGGCCAAGGAAGTTGAAACCAAGGTTGCTGAAACCAACGCCCAAGTTTCTGGTCTTCTTGAAAAGGCTCTTGCTTCGGCACCGGCTGGTTCTGAAGTCGCGGTGGCTGCGGTCAAAACCGCCATCAAGTCGGCTAATGATGCAATCGATGGTATTAATAAGGCTGCCAAGCAAGCGGCTGAAGTTGCCGAAGCCAGTGTTACTGCTGTAACCAAGGCAAGTATCAAGGCGGCGAAAGTATAGTAACAACCGAGGCGGCCTGATTAGCGCTGACTACTTTTCATGGTAACCAAAAAGCCGGAGC
>CAZLPR010000045.1:4678-10487 GCA_964561415.1 uncultured Dechloromonas sp.
TTTTTGGCATCTGCGAGGGCATGCTTCCGGTGGGGCAGGGTTTTGATGCTGAATCTCTAGCGGACAATAATTTCATCTTGTCGCTGATCGCCTTTATTGTCTTGCCAACGAACCGTAATTTTGTCGCCGGGCTTTATGCCGTGAGTCTTGAAGGCGAACAGCGGGTTTTTGGCAATGGATGTGTTGAGTTGTCCATCGATGATCGCTTTGCCATCGTGGCTGACTGAAAAAGTTTGGATGAAGTGTATGGCTAAAGCCTGGCTATTTTCATCTTTGCGCTGACCGGTTTCCATGGGGTGCTGCAAGAGAATGCGGATTTCGGTGATGTCGCCCTGAACCTGGGCGCGAATTCTGATTTGCTCTCCCACCATTAACCTCCGCAGCCGCCAAGGGTGACTTTTATTTCCCGGAAAGCAACGTATGTTTTACCTTCCAATGTCTTGACCATGATCCGTATCCGAGTCGTTCCGGCGAGTTTAAGCTGGACCCGGGCATAGGGTAGCGCTGTCGCCGAAAACTCAATGATGGCGCACAGCGGCGTTGGATTTTTGTCGGCAAAGATAGCCAGGCGGTGGGTGTTGTTGATGTTGCAGGTGATTTCGACTTCGACCTTGGCGCCATTTTCGGCGATTTCTGGTGCATTGATCTGAATATCACGCGTTTCGCTGACGCTGGCCGCGCCATAGGCCTTTAATGCGGCGTCGATATCGCGGGCGGCAAAGGCGTTACGTTGCCATTCGGCGGCGAGAAGGCCGGTTGGCATGAGCAGGCCGGTACCGAGTAGCGGTGAGAGCAGGGTGGCGACGGCGCCGCCTTTTAGTAATTTTCGGCGTAACTCAAACAAGAGCGTTTTCCTGACAGTTTATTCGGCAAGCCAGTGGCCGGATTTTCCGCCAGATTTTTCCAGCAGCCGGATGTGTTCGATGCGCATGCCGCGGTCAACTGCTTTTGTCATGTCATAAATTGTGAGAAGCCCGATTGAGGTTGCAGTGAGCGCTTCCATTTCGACCCCGGTTTTGCCAAAGCATTCAGCCGTTACCGTGCAATGAACTGCGCTTTGTGTTTCGTCGATGATGAAGTCGGCGGCAACGCGGGTCAGTGCAATCGGGTGGCAAAGTGGGATCAAGTCGCCCGTACGTTTTGAGGCCTGAATAGCTGCGATTCGGGCAATGCCGAGGACGTCGCCTTTTTTGGCGTTGCCGGCGCTAATCAGAGCCAGGGTTTCGGGTTTCATGAAAATACTGCCGGTGGCTCGAGCGACGCGCGCCGTTTCAAGTTTGCTGCCGACGTCGACCATATGGGCCTGGCCGGCGTTGTCAAAGTGGGTAAGGGGCTGGTTGGTCACGGGAATTCACAAAAAGTTACGATTCGCCAAGGAGGCGGGTTTTGGGGCTGCGGTATCATAGCACCATGCATATTGCCCATCGCTTCGTCGCCGGTATTCTGGCTTGTTCCCTGATTTTGCAACCTTTGCGTGCCGATGAGTTGCCGGAACTCGGCGATGTCGCCAGTAATGAATTGTCGCTAAGTACCGAGAAGAAAATCGGCCAGCAAATCATGCACGAAATCCGTTGGCAGGAGCCTTCGTATCTCGACGATTCCGATGTCGAGGCTTATCTCAATCAGCTGGGTGGACAGCTGGTGGCCGTTAGTAACGATCCTGGTTTTGGCTATTTTTTCTTTCCAATCAATGATCCGAATATCAATGCCTTTGCCATGCCGGGCGGTTATATCGGCGTACATACCGGCTTGATTCTTTCGGCGCAGTCGGAGTCGGAGTTGGCCGGGGTGATGGCGCATGAAATTTCGCATGTGACACAGCGCCATATTGCCCGTCAGGTATTTCAGTCGAAAAAGCTTGGGATGGCTTCAATGGTGGCCATGGGCTTGGCGTTGCTGGCGGCGCGTTCGAGCGGCCAGGTCGCCGGGGCGGCGATTATGGGCACGCAGGCCGGCGTGCTTTCGGCGCAACTGGCTTTTTCCCGTGATTTTGAACGCGAAGCGGATCGTCAGGGCTTTGATATTTTGCGCAAGTCCGGCTTTGACGTGCGCGGCATGTCCGCATTTTTTGTTCGTTTGCAGCAGGCTGTCCGTCTCTATGAGAACAATGCGACGGCTTATCTGCGAACTCACCCGCTGACCGGCGAGCGCTTGACCGATATGCAGAATCGCGAGCAGGAGCTGGCTTATCGCCAGGTGCCGGATAGTCTCGATTTTCAGTTGGTACGGGCCAAGTTACGGGCAATGCAGGGCAGGCCGGTCGATGCGATCAAGGATTTCGAAACCTTGCAGCATGAGAAAAAATTTGCGGCGGAGGCGGCGGTGCGATATGGCCTAGCCTATGCATTTTACCGGGAGCGAAATTGGGCCAGCGCTGAGCGCGAAGTGCTGGCGGCGCGGCAAATGAAGGTTTCGGCGGCGATGATCGAGCGCTTGCTGGCGGATATTCGTTTGGCCAAAGGCGATGTCGACGCTGGCTTGAGGGTTTATCGTGATGCCATGGTGCGTTTTCCGCTGCACATGGGCTTGCTCTATGGTTATGGCGGAGCGCTGATTGGGGTGCGACATTTTGCCGAGTCTTTGCATTTTGCCGAACAGCGGTTGCAGAGTTACCCAAATGACGTTCGTTTGCACAAAATGCGGGCCGAGAGCTATGCCGGGCTTGGGCGTAAGGCGCAGCAACATCAGGCGTTGGCCGAGGCGTTTGCCTTGCAGGGGCAGACCGCAGCGGCGATTGAGCAGCTGGATCTGGCGCAACGGGCCGGCGATGCCAATTTTTATGAAATGTCGGTGATTGATGCACGCTTGCGCGCGCTCAAGCGGCAGCTCCTTGAGGAACTCAAGGAAAAGCGTAATTGACGGTAAAATGCTCGGCCTTATCAGAAAGCTAAACGACCATGGAATTTGATCGCGATCTCGACGTCAAGGGGCTGAACTGTCCATTGCCTATTCTCCGTACCAAGAAGGCGTTAGCCGAGATGGCATCGGGTCAGGTCTTGCGTGTGCAGGCAACCGATGCGGGCTCTTTGAAGGATTTTCCTGCTTTTGCCAAACAGACGGGCAATGAATTGCTCGAGCAAAAAGAAGAAAATCTCGTCTTCGAATTTTTCCTGCAGCGCAAATAGAACCTCCGTTTTACGCATTTTTTGAAGATCGGCGGGCGCCTGAGGGTGAACCCGCTGCTTGGCTTTTTGCCGGGCTGATTGATTGTTTGCTGGCGTGGGATACGGCGAGTCTGGCCGAAACGCTGGCCCGCCTGGCGCGGGAGCCGGCGCTGGATTATGAGTTGGGTTATCTGCTTGAGCCGAAGGCAGCACCTTTAGGTTGGCAGCCCGCAATTTCTCGTCCATTGGCCAAATTTTGGCGTTTCACTGATTGCCATTCAATGTCCACTGCGGCGGCGGAAGACTGGCTGGCGGCCCAAGTCAGCGATGCGGCGGCCGGGGTTGGCGGTTTGCGGCCATTGGTGTCA
Source organism: uncultured Dechloromonas sp. (assembly GCA_964561415.1). GTDB lineage: Bacteria > Pseudomonadota > Gammaproteobacteria > Burkholderiales > Rhodocyclaceae > Azonexus. Next base: position 8,151 of record CAZLPR010000045.1, read on the forward strand.
GAAAATGAGCATTTTGCTGCGGTCGACCGGATAAAACAGCTGATTTTTGACGGCGATTGCTATCAGGTAAATTTCACCTTTCCGGTCGAATTTGAATGGTTTGGCGCACCCCTGGATATTTATGCCCGCCTGCGTCAACGCCAACCGGTGCGCTATGGCGGCTTTATTGGTGACGCGCAGCAAGCCCTGGTTTCACTGTCGCCGGAGTTGTTTCTCGAACGCCAAGGGAGTCGTCTGGTGACTCGGCCGATGAAAGGGACTGCATCGCGTAGCTCGTCATCCGAAACTTTGCGGGCGTCGGAGAAGGATCAGGCGGAGAACTTGATGATTGTCGACTTGCTGCGCAACGATCTCGGGCGGGTTGCCGACAAGGGTAGCGTGGTGGTGGACCGTTTGTTTGATATTGAGGATTACCCAACGGTTTGGCAAATGGTCTCGGAAGTCTCGGCTCAGGTTGGTAAACGCCAATTTTCTGATCTATTACTGGCGCTTTTTCCTTGCGGCTCAATCACCGGCGCGCCAAAAATTCGTGCCATGCAGATTGCGGCTGAATTGGAAAAAAACTCGCGCGGCCTTTATACCGGCGCCTTGGGCTGGCTGACGCCAAACGGCGATTTCCGGCTCAATGTGGCGATTCGCACGCTGACGCTGAACGCCGCTAACACAGGGAAACTCGGTATCGGTAGCGGCATTGTCGCGGATTCGCAAGCAGAAGCGGAATGGCAGGAGTGTCTGCTTAAAGCACGGTTTTTATACGATTGCGATCCGGGCTTGAAGTTGATCGAAACCTTGCGTCGGGAAAATGGCCAATACCCACATCTGGCCGGGCATCTGGCTCGTTTGCGGCGCTCGGCGGCATGGTTTGGCTTTGCGCTGGATGAGCCTGCTTTGCAGCAACAGCTTGCGGCACAACCGGTTAGCGGCCTCTGGCGCATTCGGCTTACCCTTGCCAAATCGGGTGAAATAGAAGTGCAGACGTTTTCGTTACCGGCGGAGCCCGAGGGGATGCGCCAGGCGAAATGGGCTGACGCGCGTATTGATTCGAGCGACCCGCTGCGTCGCCATAAAACAACCGAGCGTCACATTTATGATGTTGCTTTGCGCCAACTGCCACCCAATTCGTCTTTATTTGATGTGATTTTTCTGAATGAGCGGGGCGAAGTGGCAGAAGGGGCGCGCAGTAATGTTTTTGTCGAGCGTGACGGGATTTTTCTCACCCCGCCGCTGGCGAGCGGTTGCTTGCCTGGCGTCTTGCGGGCGGAGTTATTGGCGAGCGCTCGGGCGCGTGAGGCGGTGTTGATGCCGGCCGATCTGGCAGATGGTTTTTGGTTGGGCAATGCTTTGCGTGGTTTGATCCGGGTGCGTCTGCAATAATCGGCACGATCACTGCGGTCAACCGTAAATTCAGGCCAATTTTGACGTTGACCGCAGATAAGTGCTTATTGGCTGCGCAATTTGCGTAGATAAAGACCAATTAGCGTCAGTAGCGCGCCGCCGATGGCGATCAGGAAGACTTTGCCGCCAATTTCCTGATATTCGACCAGTACCGGTATTTCCTGGTCGATACGGTAACGCACCGTAGTCTGGAAATTCCAGGCTGAAACTTTCGCCTCGACGCCACCTTGCAGACGTTTCCATTGCACGCTCAGCATGTTGTAGGCGATGTCGCCGGTGTCGCTGGGCGGCACCAGCGTCTTGAACTTGCCGCTGGCCTTGGCTTGACTCAATTCGCCGTAAGGAATGGTGCATGGCGTATCGTCGCTGCAAACGGCAACGATGGGAAATTCAGGCAGCCATTCGCCACCTTTTTGCCAGGGCCAAAGCATAAACAGACCGAGCCCCCAGAGCCAAACCAGCACGCAATAGACCATCAGCGCCTTGAAGATTTTGGCAAAACGCTGGCTCGGGTCGTTGGTGCTGGTTTCACTCATCTCAGGCGCTCAGTTTGGCCAATTGCGGCTTGAGTTGTTCCAGCGTCGCCGTGAAGTCGGCAACCCGCTGCTTTTCCTGGTCGACAACGGCGGCCGGCGCACGGGCAACGAAACCTTCATTTGCCAGTTTGCCTTGGGCGATGGAAATCAGCTTTTCCAGTTTTTCGATTTCCTTGCTCAGGCGTTCCCGTTCGGCGACAGGGTCGATTTCAACCTTGAGCATGAGGCGGATGTCGCCAACGACAGCGACCGGTGACATCGCATCGGCTGGCATTTCGGCAACGATCTGCACTTCCGAAAGCTTGCCCAGCGCTTGCAGAATGGGCGCGAATTCGGCGATCTCGCTACCGCCGCCGGCGACCAGCAGCGGCATGCGCAGGGCGGGCGAAACATTCATTTCGCCACG
>CAZLPR010000046.1:0-10454 GCA_964561415.1 uncultured Dechloromonas sp.
GTGAACTGGCTCTGGCCGCCCCGGTCATGCAGGGGCCTGTGATCGCCATTACCGGGACCAACGGCAAGACCACCGTCACCACCCTGATCGGCCAACTCCTGCCGCCCAGCGTCAAGGATAAAAGCGGCTGGACCAATGACCTGTACGCCGCCTTCAAGCACCTGAAAATTCCCCAGCTCGCCGAAACTTACTGCGCTGCGCTGGCCGTAATTGAACAGGAATCGGGCTTTCAGGTTGATCCGGTTGTGCCCCGCCTGCCCGACATCGTCTGGCGCGAACTCGAACAACGAGCGGGTAAATACGGCATTCCCAAGCTGCTGCTCACAACCGCCCTGCGCAAATCTTCGCCAGATGGCCGCAGCTATAAAAAGCGCATCGACACGCTAAAAACTGAAAAGCAACTCAATGCCCTGTTCACCGACATGATCGCCGAGCTTCCTTTCGGCGCAAAACTGCTGGCCGATTACAACCCGGTGCACACCGCCGGGCCGATGCAGGTGAGTATTGACTTTGCCGAACAACAGGTCCGGGAAACACCATATCCCTACCGGCTCACCGGTAGCGTGCGCGATGAAGTATTTACCCGGCGCGGCGGCCTGTATTTCGGTAGCGCTATTCTGCTCGACTATCCAGCGCCTTATAGCGATGTCGTTTACCGCTTCGCCGACTTCAACGCAGGCCGCTATAGCAGCCGCAACGCCGCTTTCCAGCGTGCCCTGGGCCGTCTGACCGGCAAACCGTTGGCCCTCGATGGCGATTTGCTGCATTACGAAAAGGGACAACCGAGCACGCAACCGAGCAGCGTTGAACTCGCTGCACGCCGCCTGGCCAAGCAACTAAAAATGAGTACTGGCGAGATTCGCCGCGACCTGCGCCTGGAAAAATTGCCCACCTTCAACCGCAGCCCTTTGTTTATCCGGCTTTTTGCACTAGCCGACAAAACCGTCGGCGCGCCCTTGCCACGTCAAACCATGCCGCAAATCAATCTGAAAAGCCCAAAAATTAACCGGAAACTGACTACGGAATGGTTTGCCCGCCGTGTTGATGGGCGCTACCGGACCTGCCTAAAACGGGCTGAAACGCTTATTTAGGCCAGGCATTTTCCACTCCAAGGCCGCGCTGCTCGGCATGGCTGCGGTCAACCGGTAATAAGCTTGAAAAATAACCGTGAAAATATCCTTGGAACACGCCGATCGCGTTAACAATCTTCTTAGCTTCGCCCTACGCCGCCTATATTTCCGCTCAGATGATCTCGATTAACGGCGCAATAATCTGAGGCCGTCCGTCACTGGAAACACAAGCTTTTCTCCCCTCTGTCAACTACACTGAATTAAGTAATTCAACTTAAAGGGAGTTTGCCATGTCCATGTTTGATTCCCCCATTGCCCGTTGTGACGCCGTCCGCGAAATGGTGCTGACTGATGAAACACAGGCCGAATGCGCCCGCGAACACGAGTGCCCGGCGGATCGGATTTGTCCGCTTTGCGGCTATTTTGTCGAACCGGAAAATTCAGTTGAAATACCGCCCGCAAACTGAGTTATTGAAACTGAAACAGGGGATTTGGCTATTCGTGAGCAACGGACGGGATGCTATGATGTTTGAGAATATCAACCAGCGCAGCAACCTCACGGAACCCGACATCAGGTGATATTCGACAACATAAAGCGCACCGTTCTCGTTGTTGATCCCGCGGCAGATAATCGCGCCCAGATTTGCGATTGCCTCACCCAGCTACCGGAAATTGTAGCCATTGCGGCCGCCAATGGCGCCCAGGCGCTTGATCTCTTTCGTCAATGCCAGCCCAGCTTGGTGCTGCTTGATATTAGCCTGCACGACACAGACAGCCTGGCATTGGCGCATGCCATGCGCAACTGGGAATGCGCCAACGAACAATATGGCTTTGCCAGTTGGACGCCGATTGTTTTCCTCTCCGCCGTCATGGATGAAGAGGTTCTCGCCCGCGGCATTCTGGCCGGCGGTGACGACTTTCTCTATAAGCCCGTTTCGGAAATCGTGCTACTCGCCAAAGTTCGCTCGATGCTGCGCATTGTCGGCATGCAGCAGGAAATTCACGAAGCGCATCGGCAACTGAAGGAAATTTCCCGCCTTGACGGTTTGACCAATATTCCCAACCGCCGCTACTTCGATGAAACGCTGGCCGGCGAATGGAAGCGTTGCATGCGCACCGCAAGCCCGCTCAGCATCGTCATCGGCGATGTCGATTTCTTCAAGCAATTCAATGACATTTACAGTCATCAAGCTGGCGATGCCTGCCTCAAGGCGGTTGCCTGCTCGTTAAATGAGTCACTTTTCCGCGTTGAGGACATGGTTGCCCGCTACGGCGGCGAAGAATTTGCGGCAATCCTGCCCGGTACCGATGTGGGTGGCGCCCATGCCGTGGCCGAACGCATGCGCCGCTCAGCCCGTGAACTCGGCATTCCTCACAAAAAAGGGGTCGGCGGCCTGGTTTCCTGCAGCTTCGGCATTGCCACCCTGCAGCCAACCAGCCACGACCTTCCCATAAAGCTCCTACAGGCCGCCGATGCTGCGCTTTATGTCGCCAAAAGCGCCGGACGAAATCAGATCAAGGTCGCTGAAGCCTGATGTTTTGGCCGATCTATGGGTGCGCCAACGGCATCAGCATGGCGCGTAATTCGGCCACATCAGCCTCCAGCGCACTCACTCGCAGGCGCAACTGTTCAATTTCCTGACTCGAACTTGCCGCTCCCGTACTTGGGCGAGCGAGCGGCGCATCGAACGCGATTTCGCCACTGAGCAAATGCATCCAGCGGTTTTCCCTGGCTCCCGGCAGGCGCGGCAATTCGACGACCAGCGCGCCTTCCGAACGACAGGCCAACTCGTCGAGAAAGGCTTCGACCGCTGAAATATCGGCAAATTTATGCAAGCGCTCACAGTTCAAACGTAGCTCGCCCGCAGTTTGCGCACCGCGCAGCATCAACACGGCGAGCAATGCCGAAGCCTGCTTGGGCACCGCCAGAACTTTTTCCAGATCGTGGGCAAAACGGACAACCCGGCTACCGCTGACTTCACAGACCAAGCCCCATTCCTTCAGTGCATCAATCGCCAGCACCACCTCTGCTTCATCGGCTTCGATCACCGGATTGCGGCTGGTTTTCTGATTGCACCCGGTGATCAGTGTATTGAGCGACAAAGGGTAAGTATCGGGCACGGTGCGCTGTTTCTCGATCAAAGTCCCGAGAATGCGCGTTTCGAGCAGCGATAGCGTGAGCATTGAGTCAGCCATAATTAGTCTTTCTTGAACAAATTAAACGCGTCAGTCGGTCAGGCCTTGCGTCAACAGCCAGGCCCGGTAAAGCTTCAAGGCAACATGCGCGTCGTTGGCGGCGTAGAGCAACTGGCGCTCGGACAAACGTGCATTGGCCCAATTGCTGGTGCCGATTTTTTTCGATTTCTGTAGTTTCTGCCCGAAAAAATGCGCTACCGCGACTTTCGCCCCGACAGTACCGCGGTGCCCCGGTCCACGCAGTTTTTCACCCAAATCGAGGACATTGCAGGCAGCAATGCCGAGCCTGGATTTCAACACGCTATGATCATTGCCCAAGCCAAAGCCGATTTTCAGGACCGCGGGCGACTCGAGAATCGTCTTCAGAGCCTTCGTCTCGAAAAGCCGGGAAATAGGGAACAGGTAAGCCTGGCTATCTGTCGCCAACTGCACCAGATGCGGTCCGGTGGACGCTTCGCCCTTGAGAAAAGTAGGCTTCGACTCCGTATCGAAACCGATCGCGTCTACCGCCAGCAACGCACTCAGGGCGCCTTCAGCCAAGGCATCCGAAGTGATCAGGCTGATCCGCTCAAGCGGAAGGCCTTGATAAACCGGCAGTTCAGCATGGCCCAGCTCGGCCCGAGTCATCACCACTTCACTCACGCCAGACGGCTCCTGAGCCACTGACCAATGGCGTGAATCTCCTCCAGGCAAACCGAATGCGGCATCGGGTATTCGTGCCATTCGACCCGGTAATCATGCTCAATCAGGAAATCGCGGGCGGCCAAGCCAAGTTCCGGCGAGACGACATCGTCCTCGGTACCATGCCCGGCAAAAACCGGAATCGCCCGGTTGAGCGCCGTCATTTCCCGGGCAATCAGTTCGCTCGAGGGCAAATAAGTTGACAGCGCAATCACCCCGGCCAGCGTTTCCGGATGCGTCAGCGCCGTGCTGTAGGCCACTGCGCCACCTTGCGAAAAACCGGCCAGAAAAATCCGTTCACTGGGAATGCCACGCTCGTTTTCGCGGGCGATCAAGCGGCGAATCGCTTGCCTGGAAGCAATAATCCCCGCCTCATCGATCTGCCGGCTATCGCTCTGCAGCGAAATGATGTCGTACCACGCCGGCATCACGTAGCCATTGTTGCAGGTAACAGGAATTTCCGGCGCATGGGGAAATACAAAACGGACAGCGGGCCATCTATCCAGCCCAAGCTCAGGCACCACGGGCACAAAATCTGAACCGTCGGCACCCAAGCCATGCAGCCAGATCACCGCATACTGCGGATTTTCGCCACTTTCGATCTCAATGGCCGGCAACAAGTTGGCCATTTCAGCTTCCTCCTGCGTCGGCTCGGCCGCTTTCAAGGCGGGGAAAAGCACATCGGTAAAACCGAAGTGCGACATATCGCGCATCCGCATCGGGTAAAGCGTACCGAGCAGATGATCACATTCATGCTGCACAACTCGCGCATGAAAACCGTCGACCGTCCGATCGATCACCTGGCCGGAGGGATCAAAGCCCTGATAGCGAATGCGCGTAAAACGAGGCACTTCACCGCGCAAACCGGGGAGCGACAGACAACCCTCCCAATCCAGCGCCTCGGTATCACCCAGCGGCGTGATATGCGGATTGATCAAGATGGTTGGCGGCACCGACTCGGCCTCGGGATAGCGTTCACTTTTCTCGAAACCAAAGATGACGATCTGCAAGCCAACGCCAATCTGCGGTGCCGCCAGGCCAACGCCGCCGGCGTCAGTCATGGTGTCGAACAAATCCTGAATCAAGGCGGGTAGCGCCGGCGTCTCGAAGTCGGTGACCGGGCGTGCCGCCTCAAGCAGGCGCGCATCACCCATGCGGAGAATGGTTCTAACGGTCATCAAGGTATCCTTGTGATTTTGACGATAGGCAAGTTTATGGGATACCGCGTCCGCCAAGGCATTTTTAGCCGGTTGAAAAACTGGTTATTCGCCAAAAAAAAGCCCCTTTCCGATATCGAACAAGCCCGTCGCCTGCTGGTGGCCATTGATCGCGGCGGCATTCCGCTCAACCCGGCCAAGGTCAACGCGATTGCCCGCAATCTCGGGCTGGAAGTATCCAAAAAAGCCCGTATCGAAGAAACGATTCAGCGCCTGCGCGATGCCATTGCCCGGGCTGAGTGCTAATTGCCGGCACGTCATGCATCAAGGCGTACGGCCATTGCCAAAAGGTAAACAGCTGGGCGAGGCGAATTATGGGCGCCGCGCCAGGATCAAAGAGCCTTTTTGCCGCGGATTCAGATCAATCCGTTCGATCGACGCAAATCCAGCCAAGGTCAGCCAATTGCAATAATCGGCGTAGCGATAGGTCTGGGTGCCGGTTTCGACGAGCAAAGTCAGGCGGAATGCAGCATCCAGTGCATCCAGCGGTGCTTCGGCCAGGTACTCGTGAATGACCAGCAAGCCGCCCCGGCCAAGAGCGTTGCCAATGCGCTCGATGACAAGGCGATTCTCTTCTGCGCTATGGTTATGGGCGACCGAGAGATAAAACACCAGATCATATTCGCGCCCCCAATCGATCGCTTGCAAGTCGCCAGGCACAAGACGAATACGCTCGGCAAGCCGCTCTTGCGCAATGCTCGCCCCGGTATCGGTCAAGGCACTGGGCAGATCGACGATAACAGCGCTGAGTTGTGGATAACGCTGGCAAAAGCGGATTGAATGCAGGCCATGCGAGCCGCCAAGGTCAAGCAAGCGATGCTGCTCAGGCGAAACGGGAATGTGCTGGAGCAGATCCGGCCCCAGGTCTGAGGCAAAAGCGGCCATGTACGATGAAAATATCTCACCGAGATGCGAGTGCGTCACCATGGCATCCCACAGCGTTTTTTCCGGGTGGCCGCTGCGGACAGCTTCGGCCAGACCGCCCATCATCGGCCAGGCTTCGTGCGTCCAGAGCAAACCCGGGGTGTAATCAACCTGACCCAGGCTGGTAAACCAGCGTTGCGTACTGGCCGTATTCGCCAAAAGTGCCCCCTGCTTTTCCAGATAGCCCAAGGCGATCAGAAAATCCGCCAGCGTTGCCGTGCCTTTGGCACTGGACCGAATCTTCTCCGCCAGTTGCGCAACCGAAAGCGGGCCCATGGCCAATGCTTCAAACAGTCCCAAACGCCCGGCTGAGATAATTGCCGACGATTTCATCATCGGCATATAGACATCGAGCATGGCCAGCTCGGCTGAACCTGTCGGCTGGCAAACATCAGGTTTAGGTACGCGGGGCATTGTTTTCGTCGGCATATTTTTCAGTCTTGCTCAGCCCAACGTTGACTCAATGGCGGCAATCAGGCGGGGATCGTCTGGCGTGGTATCGGGTGAAAAGCGCTTGAGGATCTGGCCATCGCGACCGACGAGAAATTTCTCGAAATTCCACAGCACATCGCTCTCCTGCTTGGGCAAGAGTCGATGCTCGGCCAATTTTGCCCGTAAATCGCTGTTGACCGGGGCAAGTGCAGTGGGCTGAGCCTTTATTAAGAAGGCATACAGGGGATGCCTGGGCTCGCTATTGATATTGATTTTCTCGAACAGCGGAAACTGAACATTGAACTTGCTCGAACAAAAACTCTGAATCTCCTCAGCCTCGCCCGGCTCCTGGCCGGCAAAGTCGTTGCAGGGAAAACCGAGAACCTGCAAGCCGGGCTCCTGATAACGTTCGAACAAATTTTGCAGGCCGGCATATTGGGGGGTGAATCCACACTGAGAAGCAAGGTTCACAATCAACAGCACCTGCCCCTTGAAGCCGGCTAGAGAGCTTGAATTTCCATCCAGGCGTTTGAGCGGAATGTCATATAAAGGGGAGTTCACGATGACCTCTTTTTTCGGTAATTAACGGGCTAATAGCCACCTGGAAAATGCCTGCTTCTGCAAACTTGCTGAACAAGCATATGAAAATATGTTTCTGATTGGAGCCGCTTTAATTTCTGAAAGTTCACAACTATCAAGCGATGACAAGCTGTTAGATGGCTCAGAAAGTGACACTCATATTCGGGAAAAGCAGAAGCCTATCGATTCAATAGCACTTCCGCCAGACCATCGAGCATCTCCTTGTGCGAGGCCCAGTCAGGCATGACAGATTCAAGCAGGCGATAATACTCCGGACTATGGTTATGCTCTCGCAGATGGCATAGCTCGTGATAGATCACATAATCGATGCAGACCCGTGGCGCCTTGACCAACTGCGGATTAAGCACGAGTTCGCCGGACGGCGAGCAGCTCCCCCACTGGGTGCGCATGTTCAGTAGGCGGAAGCTCGGCGCTGCTGATAACCAAGGTAACGACGGGGCAAGTTCGGCCAGGCGCCGGGCGAAAACCTCCCGCGCCCGCTGCCGATACCAATCATCCAACGAAGAGCGAACCAGCAAAGGATCACGGCGAGGGACTGCAACAAGCAACTTGCCGCGTAGCAGCTTGACGCTGGTTTTCCTGCCCTCAGCCAGCTCCACCTTCAGCATATGGCGTCGGCCCAGGTAGAAGTGGCTCTCGCCGCTGACGTACTCTCGCGGCAGGACATGCAGGCATCGTTCGCGCCGGGCTTCCAACTCGCACCACAACCAGCGGGCGCGCCGCCGCACCGCGGCTATCACCACCTCTGGCGTAGCGTCCTCAGGCGCATCGACCCGGATAGAGCCCTCCGGCAACACGTGAATAGTGATCCGTCGCCGCGGTTTCGGCACAAAACGAATGGCAAAGGCGATACGTGCATCGCCATACCGGATACTCCGTTGCATCTCAGAAGCCGCCGCGACTCAAGCCGACTCGGGTTACCTGAATCACTTGCTCGATCACACTTTTCGCCCGCTCCAGGCCCATCAACCCGAACAAACGGGGTAGCAATGCCTTTCGGATCGCCGCCTCGATGTTCTGCGGATTCAGCGAATTCTCGGCCACCGCATCGCGGACGATCTGGTCGATCAGCCTGGCTTCCTCGACATACGCCCCCTCTTCGCCCTGGACAAACTCCCCCTCGCCCAGCACCAGCCGGAAAATCCCGAAATAGGCCCGGGCGTGGGCCTGGCCGGCAAACACATCGGGCACGCCTTCCAGCTCCCGGCTCTCTACCTGCTCCTCGAATTTCCTGAACAGCGCGTACTGCTTGACCGGGTGCTCGAACATCGCCTCCGCCGCCGCAATCGCCTCCTTCAATAGATCGGCGAACACTTTCTGGGCATAGGGATCATCGGCCAGGTCCTGCTCGATGGTCTTTTTCAGGCGGGTACGGATCATGTCCGTCTCGTTGCGGGTCTTTTCCTCGCTCCAGTTTTCCGGATCGTCGCCACCTAGTTTGTGGACGACATAAACCCCCTCCGGTTCGCGTACTTCCTTGCCGATCACCTGCTTATCCACCATGCGGCGAATCTGCTCTTCGTAAACGCTGTAATCGACCGTTTCCAGGGCATCCTGCCGGGCAATCTGGCGCAGGCTGGTGAAGAAGCGCAGGTCTTCCTTGTAAGTCGCCAACTTGGCTTCCGAAAAGGTGTGATCCTCGTAGAAGCTGCGTGAAGCCAGGGCCGTTTGCAGGCACAGGCCGAACTGGGTCAGTGCCGCATAGAAATCATCACGCAGCTTCTGGCGGGTGTCGTAGCTTTGACCTTCCTCATCCTCGGCGTACTTCGGCATCAGCACGTGGCGGTATTGCTCCAGATCGCGCCGGTTCTTTACCTCGGCAAAGATCGCCCACAGGTCGTGATGCAAGCCCGGCAACTGCTTGTACTCGCTGCTGAACTGCTGATATAGGCCCTCGATGTCGGCCAGATCGTAGCCGCCCTGGGTGCGAACTTCCAGATCCTGATAGGCCTTCACAGCGGTATCCAGTTCCTTCAGGATGCCCCGGTAATCGACCAGAATGCCGTAGCGCTTGGCCTCATGCAGGCGATTGACACGGGCGATGGCCTGGATCAGGTTGTGTTCCTTGAGCGGCTTGTCGATGTAGAGCACCGTATTGCGCGGCTCGTCGAAGCCGGTGAGCAGCCGGTCGACAACGATCAGCATGTCCGGCTCACCATCCCCGGCAAAACCGTCCAGCACCCGTCGCTCGTAGCCTTCCTGATCGTTGCCGACATGGGCATTCCACCATTTCTGCACTTCGGGCAACTTGCTCTCATCAACCTCCAGATTGCCTTCCCGGCTATCTGGCGCCGAAATCACGATGGCGCTGCTGACCAGCCCGGTATCGTCGAGATAGCCCTGGTAGCGGATCGCATCCAGCTTGCTGAACACCGCCACTTGCCCTTTGAGCCCCATGCCCAGCTTCTTGATGTTCTCGCTGAAATGGCTTGCGATGTCCCAGGCGATCAGCTCGATGCGATTCGCCGCCCCGTAAATCGCCCGCTTGTTGGCGAACTTCTTCTTCAAGTCGGCGCTCTGAGCAGCGGAAAGCCCGGCCGTGATCTTCTCGAACCAGCGATTCACCGCCTCTTCGTTGATCGTCAGCTCGGGCACCCGCTCCTCGTAGAGCAGCGGCGCCACCGTTTCATCCTCCACCGCCTTCTGCATCGTATAGGCATGGACGATGGGGCCGAACTTGTTGGCCGCCTTCTCCTTCTTCAACAGCGGCGTGCCGGTAAAAGCCACGTAGGAGGCCAGCGGCAAGGATTTCTTCATGCGCTCATGCGTCTCGCCGCCATGGCTGCGGTGGCCTTCATCGACCAGCACGATCAAATCCGGCGACGGGTTGTAGCACTCCGGCTGACGCGAGGCGGTGGCGAACTTGTGGATCAGCGTGAAAATGATGCGCTCGGCGCCCTGGCCGATGCGTTTGGCCAATTGCCGCCCGGTCTGCGCCCGCGCCTTCTCGCCTTCCTTCTTGGTGGCGATAGCCGAGCCAAAAGCGCCGCTGCTGATGAAATTGCGCGCCAACTGGTCTTCCAGATCGACCCGGTCAGTCACCACCACCACCCGGCAGGCTTTCAGGTCGTCATGGACGACCAGCGCCTTGGTCAGGAAGACCATCGTGAAACTCTTGCCCGAGCCCGTCGTGTGCCAAACGATGCCGCCCTCCCGCCCGCCATCCGGCCGGCGCTGCTGGATGCGTTTGAGCAAGGCGCGGATGCCGAAAAACTGCTGGTAGCGCGCCACCACCTTGCCGACCTTGCGGTCGAATAGAACAAAAAAACGCAGGAATTCGAGCAGACGGGCCGGCGTCAGCAAGGCGACCAGCAGCCGGTCCTGCTCGGTCGAC
>CAZLPR010000047.1:0-10243 GCA_964561415.1 uncultured Dechloromonas sp.
GATGCGTCACAGGCCAACATTCTGATTTTGATTTTTTCCCCGCTTTTGACCTTGACCTGTTTTTAAGGTCTACCGGCAGGAAGCCGGAAGCGAAAGGGGGCAGAAGTGCGAAGTCCCCACAGCCTCACCGTGGGGATAGACGGGCTTGACCCGGCTACGCTGGCAGCACCCGGTCCGCAGGATTCGCCATTACTTTTGATTTACTTCACGCTTTTATCATTAAATTTTCTTGCGTGTAAAAACTCTGCAAACCTGTGCCAGCAAGGCTTTAGCCCGTTAATATGAGCCTATGAGCGAACTTACCGTAAGCCAATTCGTAGAGCGCTACCTGCTCGAAATCAAGCCCTTATTCAAGTCCTATAACTCAATGCTTTCAGTACTCCGCGCCTTCGCTGCGGTCAGCCCTGAAAAACAGCTGATATCCCTCAAGTCCTCCGACGTGTACGTCTACGTTCAGCAAAGACTAGCAGCCGGCATACAACGCAACACCATCAACCGCGAATTATCCGTAATCAGTGCCGCCATCAATCACGCTGGCCGCAAATGGGCAGGGTGTGCCATACCAAACCCAGTTCGCTATCAATGGCTAAAACCAGAACCGCTCCGGCTTCGATACCTCGAACCCGCAGAAGCCAAAACCCTGCTAACCAAAGCACGCGCCCTGCGACCTGACTTAGCCAGCTTCATCACGCTGGCATTAAACACCGGCTGTCGCAAAACAGAACTACTCACACTCAAATGGTCCGACATAGATATCAACCGGCGATTTTTTGTCCTGCGCCCGGAAAACACAAAGTCATGCCGTCGTCGAGCCGTCCCGCTCAATGCCATGGCGCTCGAAGCGATAAAAGCGCTACAACAAGGCAATAATTCCGAAATGGTTTTCCCGGCCCGTTGTGGTGCCAAGGTCAAATCTTACGATTGGCTATTCAAAAAAGCCGTGAAGTCGGCGGGGCTGGAAGACTTCAGGATTCACGACTTGCGCCACACCTTTGCAAGCTGGCTAGTCAGTGAAGGGGTAGAACTGGTCAAAGTGCGAGATTTGCTCGGACACACCAAAATCTCAATGACAGAGCGATACGCTCATTTAATGCCTAACAGACTGCTTGACGCCGTTCAAGTCCTCGATATGTTCGCCGATCGTTGAGCCATCTTGTGATATGTCTTATATAAGATAACTTTTCGTGGACGCCCTCGAGAAAATGTGCTGAAATTTCACACTATGACTCGTGACGCTTCTCGCTCCTCCTTTCGCGTCGCCTCGCCGACCTTTAGCCCGCTTTATCGCCAGATAAAGGAATTTCTCATTCGCAGCCTTGAGGCGGGGGAGTGGGGGCCGGGTGAGGCAATTCCTAGCGAGGGGGAGTTGGCGGGGCGTTTCAATGTCAGCCAGGGAACGGTGCGAAAAGCAGTTGATGAAATGGCGGCAGAAAATTTGCTGGTGCGTCGCCAAGGCAAGGGGACGTTCGTTGCAACGCACGACGACCCTCGCTCCTTTTATCGTTTTTTGCGTTTGGTGCCGGACGATGGTGCTGCCACGTATGCGCTCAGCGAGCCGTTTTCCTGCAATCTTCAGGAGGCGACGCCAGGGGTTGCGGTGGCGCTAGGACTCGCTGTGGGCGTGCCAGTGATATGTGTCCAGCGTCTATTGCGATTCAGTGGCGAACCGGTTGTTTTTGATCAGATTTATCTGGTGGCTGATTTGTTTCCCGGTCTTGCGCTGGAAAAGCTACTCGGCGGTGAACGGTCTTTGTATAGTCAATTTGAAAATGACTATGGAGTCCGCATGATTAATGCTGAAGAGCATTTGCGTGCGGTTGCGGCAGATGCCTATAGCGCGGGCTTGCTTGGTGTCAAGGAGGGCGATCCGTTACTGCTTGTTGAGCGGACGGCTTACAGCTATGGCAACAAACCCGTCGAGTGGCGGCGTGGCTTGTATTGCACACGTCGGCATTATTATCGCAACGATCTCGGGTGAGTGAAGAGGTGTAGTCCCTTGGGAGTAGCCTTGAATACGCCAGCCTTGGCTGCTTTCAGCAAATTTTGAATGTATAATTATGGCTCTTTTAATACGACGTACAAGCGGTTAGCCGCACTATTACGCGAGGATGACGTTCATGGCAGAATTGACCATCAAGAAACGTCCAAAAAACTTGGACTTGGCTTCAATAAGATTGCCGTTGGCGGGCAAAGTTTCAATTCTTCATCGCGTCAGCGGTGCTGGTTTGTTTCTTTGTTTTCCGCTAATGCTTTGGCTCTTTTCAGCGAGCCTGACTTCAGTAGAAAGTTTCGCTGCCTTTAAAGCCGTCTTTGCCAGCTTGCCGGTAAAAGTGGTTTTGGCAGGTTTGATCTGGGCATTTATTCACCACTTTTGCGCGGGTATTCGTTTTCTATTGCTCGATCTGCACATTGGTATTGAAAAAGAGGCTTCGCACAAGTCGGCTGTTATTGTCTTTGCGGTCAGTATTTCTTTGGCCTTGATTTTCTGGGGGATTCTGCTGTGATCAACCGTATCGTTGTTGGGGCGCATTACGGCATTAAGGATTGGATTATCCAGCGCGCCACTGCAGTCATCATGGCGGTGTACTCCGTGTTAATGGTTGCTGTGCTTTTGATCGTGCGGCCGGGAACATTTGAGGCGTGGCAGGGTGTATTTGCCAATGGTGTCATCAAATTTCTGACCTTTCTTTTCTTTGTTAGTCTTTTTTACCACGCTTGGATTGGTGTGCGTGATATCTGGATGGACTACGTCAAGCCGACAGGCCTGCGCCTGACCTTGCACGTGCTGACCGTCACTGCGCTGGTGGGCTACACCGCGTGGGCTGCTGCGATTCTCTGGAGGCTGTAAGCGTGAGTATTCCTATTCTGAAGTTTGACGCAGTGATCGTTGGCGCCGGTGGTGCAGGTCTGCGTTCCGCCATTCAATTATCTGAAGCCGGTATGAAAACCGCTGTGCTCTCCAAGGTTTTTCCAACCCGTTCGCATACGGTTGCGGCGCAGGGGGGGGTCGCGGCTTCACTTGGTAACTCCGAGGAAGACCACTGGCACTGGCATATGTATGATACCGTCAAGGGTTCCGACTGGCTCGGTGATCAGGATGCTATTGAGTTCATGTGCAAGAAAGCCAACGAAGTCGTTGTTGAGCTTGAGCACTACGGTATGCCTTTCGATCGCACGGATAACGGCAAAATTTATCAGCGCCCGTTCGGTGGTCATATGTCGAACTTTGGTGAAAAGCCCGTGCGTCGTTCCTGTGCTGCCGCTGACCGTACCGGTCATGCCATGTTGCATGCCATGTATCAACGCAATGTTAAGGCCAATACTCAGTTCTTCGTTGAGTGGATGGCGCTTGACCTGATTCGTGACGAAGAAGGGCACGTTCTCGGCGTTACTGCGATGGAAATGGAGACCGGTGAGATTGTGATCTTCCAGGCCCGTGCAACGGTTTTTGCGACCGGTGGCGCTGGTCGCATTTATTACTCATCGACCAACGCCTTTATCAATACCGGTGACGGTCTGGGTATGGCGGCGCGGGCAGGTATTCCCCTCGAAGACATGGAGTTCTGGCAATTCCATCCGACCGGCGTGGCTGGTGCGGGTGTGTTGATTACAGAGGGCGTGCGCGGCGAAGGCGGTATTTTGCGCAATAGTAGCAAGGAGCGCTTCATGGAGCGCTATGCACCGAATGCCAAGGATCTCGCTTCGCGTGACGTGGTCTCTCGTGCCATGACGACCGAAATCAAGGAAGGTCGCGGTTGCGGTGTGAATAAAGATTACGTCTTGCTTGACGTGACTCATCTCGATCCGGCAACGATCATGAAGCGTCTCCCGGGCATCCGCGAGATCGGTATTCAGTTCGCTGGGGTTGACTGTATTAAAGAACCGTTGCCGGTTGTCCCGACCTGTCACTACCAGATGGGTGGTATCCCGACTCACTTCACCGGACGTGTTGTTATGTCGCAAGGTGGCGATCCGTCAGCCGTTGTTCCTGGTTTCTATGCTGGTGGTGAGTGTGCCTGCGCGTCGGTGCATGGTGCCAATCGTCTCGGTACTAATTCATTGCTTGATCTTCTGGTCTTTGGCAAGTCAGCCGGTGATGCTGCTGTAGAAGATCTGAAGGCAGGTCGTGTTCATCGTGATTTGCCGAAAGATGTTGCTGACCGGACTCTGGCGCGGATCAGTGCACTGGATAACCGGAAGGGTGGGGCGAATGTTCAAGAAACTCGCCTGGCCATGCAACGCACCATGCAGGATCATGCTGGCGTTTTCCGTTTTGGCGACTTGCTGAAGCAGGGCGTCGAAAAAATTCTTGACGTCGAGAAGGCGGCTCGCCAGTTGGAGATCAAGGATAAGTCCAAGGTCTGGAATACGGCTCGCATCGAAGCACTCGAAGTGGAGAATCTGATTGAAGTTGCCAAGGCGACGATGATTTCCGCTGAGGCCCGCAAGGAATCACGCGGTGCGCACGTTCGTGACGATGCCCCGGATAGCGCCGAGTTTCCGAATGGCCGGAACGATGCGGAGTGGCTTAAGCATACCCTGTTCTCGCCAGTTGATAACTCAATCAGCTACAAGCCGGTCAATATGCAGCCCTCGTCCGTCGAGGCTATCGAGCTCAAGACGCGCTCGTACTAATGGAGTCCAGAATGAGCAAACGCACAGTTCAATTCAGTATCTATCGCTACGATCCGGACAAGGACGATGCGCCCTACATGCAGGAAATTACGGTTGACCTCGATCCGACCGATCGGAAGTTGCTGGACGCCCTGACTAAATTGAAAGCGAAGGACGATTCGATCGCTTACCGTCGCTCCTGCCGTGAGGGTATTTGTGGCTCCGATGCCATGAATATTAATGGCAAGAACGGTCTGGCCTGTCTGACTGAAATCAATGATTTGAAGCAGCCTATCGTCCTGCGTCCACTCCCTGGCCTGCCGGTAATTCGTGATCTGATCGTTGATATGACTCAGTTCTTCAAACAGTATCATTCGATCAAGCCGTATCTGATCAACAATGATCCGCCTCCTGAGCGCGAGCGTCTTCAGTCGCCTGAGGATCGCGAAGAATTGAATGGTCTTTATGAGTGCATCCTGTGTGCCTGCTGTTCGACCGCCTGTCCTTCGTTCTGGTGGAATCCAGACAAATTTGTCGGTCCAGCTGGTTTGCTGGCGGCTTATCGCTTTATTGCCGATACCCGCGACCAAGCCACGAATGAGCGGCTTGATAATCTCGAAGACCCATACCGTCTGTTCCGCTGCCATAGCATCATGAACTGTGTCGATGTCTGCCCGAAAGGCTTGAACCCGACGAAAGCTATTGGCAAGATCAAGGACATGATGGTTCGCAGAGCGGTTTGATGCAACGCGAAAGTTTCGAGAAGCTCCGCTGGCGCTGTATTCGTCGAGGCTTGCTGGAAGTAGATATTTCGTTGACGCGGTTTCTTGACGAGCAGTTCGAGAAATTGACCGATGACGAGCAGCAAGCCTTCGCCGAGTTCGCAGATATGGAAGATCATGACGCCTGGCACTTGATTAGTGGTCAGGCCGAATGCGACGATCCACGCATTTCATCAATCGTGGCAATGCTGCGTAAGAGTTAAGTAAGCTTGGTACTCTAACTTAAGCAAATTTGCCGCTGTTATTGACACTGTAGTAATAACCAATACCTGTATAGGGAAGAAACCATGACGACCGAACGCAAAGCAACTTTGACAATCGACGGGCAGGCTCCCGTTGACTTTCAGATCATGTCCCCGACGCACGGCAACGACTGCATCGATATTCGTACGCTGGGTGCAAAAACCGGTTTGTTTACCTATGACTCCGGTTTTTTGTCTACCGCTAGTTGCAAATCTACGATTACGTTTATCGACGGCGATGTTGGCCAACTGCTTTATCGTGGTTACCCGATTGAGCAACTCGCTGAGAGCTGCAGCTTTCTCGAAGTCACTTATCTGCTGAAAAATGGTGAGTTACCGAATGCCGAGCAAAAGCTTGAGTTCGAAAATACCATCAAGAATCACACGATGGTGCATGATCAGTTGACCCGTTTCTATAATGGCTTCCGTCGTGATGCTCACCCGATGGCTGTCATGGTCGGTGTGGTTGGCGCCCTTTCCGCCTTCTATCATGAAGCGATGGATTACTCGGATGCAGCACATCGCAATATCAGTTTCAATCGTATTGTTGCCAAGCTGCCGACTATTGTTGCGATGACCTACAAGTACAACTCGGGTGCACCGTTCATGTATCCGGACAATGAGCTGGGTTATACCGAAAACTTCATGCGCATGATGTTCGGTAATCCGTGCGAAAAATATGTGCCAAATCCCGTACTAGTTCGTGCGCTCGATACAATTTTTACGTTGCATGCCGATCACGAGCAAAATGCCTCTACCTCGACGGTGCGTTTGGCCGGTTCGTCTGGTGCCAACCCGTTTGCCTGTATTGCTGCAGGTATTGCGTGTCTGTGGGGGCCGGCGCACGGCGGGGCAAACGAAGCTTGTTTGCAGATGCTTGAAGAAATTGGCGATGTTTCACGCGTTCCTGAATTCATTGCTCGCGCCAAGGATAAGAATGATCCCTTCAAGCTGATGGGCTTCGGTCACCGTGTTTACAAGAACTTCGATCCGCGCGCCACGATGATGCGCAAGGTCTGTAATGAAGTTTTGAGCGAACTGGGCCTGGAGAACGATCGTCTATTCAAACTCGCCATGGAACTGGAAAGAATTGCTCTGGAAGATCCGTACTTCGTCGAGAAGAAGCTTTATCCAAACGTCGATTTCTACTCTGGCATCGTTCAGAAGGCGATTGGCATTCCGACCGAAATGTTCACCTGCATCTTCGCTCTGGCTCGTACTGTTGGCTGGATGACGCAGTGGGAAGAAATGATTTCCGATCCGGAATACAAAATTGGTCGTCCGCGCCAGCTTTACCTTGGTGCAGCCAAGCGCGATGTAGTGCCACTGGCTCAACGCGGCTAAATCGAAAACCGGGCGGCCGTGTGGTCGCCCTTTTTTTACCTGCGGAGTGACATCACTCCACCCATTGCAGCTACCCAAAAAGACAGCACCCTAGAGGGGACGCCTATGACCACGATGAATCAACTATCCGATAGCACAATGTTCTTTGGCGGCAATGCGCCGTTTGTTGAAGAACTGTATGAAAACTATCTCGACAATCCTACCGCCGTACCGGCTGAGTGGCGCGATTACTTTGACCGTCTGGCCCAGATGCCGGGTGTTGTTGCCCGTGATGTCGCGCATGCACCGGTTATTGCAGCCTTCGCCGAACTCGCTAAAGATAGTGGTTTCCGTCCTGCGGCCACGGTTTCTGGTGGCGATATCAAAAAGCAATCTGCGGTTGGCCAACTGGTTACTGCCTATCGTTCAATTGGTACCCGCTGGGCCGAACTTGACCCGCTCAAGCGCTTGCCGCGTCCAAAAATTGATGAGCTTGAACTGGGCTTCTACGGTTTTACCGATGCTGATCTGAATCAGCCTTTCAACGTTGGCTCGCTGAAAGGCCTGCCCGAGACGGCCAAGCTCGGCGACATTCTTGAAACCTTGAAGCAGACTTATTGCGGTACGGTTGGCGTCGAATACATGTACATGTCCGACTACAACGAAAAGCGCTGGCTGCAAGAACGCCTGGAAAGCACCCGTTCGCGTCCGTCGTACAATGCGGATCAGAAAAAGCGCATCCTTGAGCGGTTGACCGCAGCAGAAACACTCGAGCGTTATCTGCATACCAAATACGTTGGCCAGAAGCGGTTTTCACTCGAAGGCGGCGACTCGCTGATTGTTGCCATGGACGAAACCATCCGCGCAGGCGGTGATCTCGGTATCGACGAAATTGTTATCGGTATGGCCCACCGCGGTCGTCTCAATGTCCTCGTCAACACCCTGGGTAAAACCCCGTCCATGCTTTTTGCTGAATTTGAAGGCAAAAAGAAGAGTGATCTTACGGCTGGTGACGTCAAATACCACATGGGATTCTCCTCTGACGTTTCGACCCCCAAAGGCCCATGTCACCTGACCCTAGCCTTCAATCCGTCGCACCTTGAAATCGTTAATCCGGTGGTCGAAGGTTCGGTCTACGCCCGCCAGGTGCGGCGTGGCGAAGGCAGTAAAGCCAAAATTCTCCCGGTCATTATTCATGGCGATTCCGCCGTTGCCGGGCAGGGCGTTAACCAGGAAATGCTCAATTTCGCGCAAACCCGTGGTTACGGCACTGGTGGCTCATTGCATATCGTGGTTAATAACCAGATCGGCTTCACCACCAGCGATCCGCGCGATTATCGTTCCGGTCACTACTGTACCGATATTT
The DNA here is from genome assembly GCA_964561415.1 of uncultured Dechloromonas sp. Lineage (GTDB taxonomy): Bacteria > Pseudomonadota > Gammaproteobacteria > Burkholderiales > Rhodocyclaceae > Azonexus. Next base: position 8,328 of record CAZLPR010000047.1, read on the forward strand.
TCAAAATGGCCGATGCGCCAATTTTCCACGTCAACGGTGATGATGCTGAAGCCGTCGCCATGGTTACCAAGCTCGCCGTTGAGTTCCGCCAGGAGTTCAAGAAAGACGTCGTCATCGACATCGTTTGTTTCCGCAAGCTTGGTCACAACGAGCAGGACGAGCCGATGGTCACCCAGCCGCTGATGTACAAAATCATCAGTAAGCACCCAGGCACGCGCAAGCTTTATGGCGACAAACTGATTGCCGAAGGCGTTTTGTCAGCCGAAGGCCCGGATCAGATGATCCAGGAATATCGTGAACATCTTGACAAGGGGGAGTTGCTATATAACCCGGTGCTGGCTGGCTACAAGCATCCGAACATGATCGACTGGACACCGTTCCTGACCAAAAACTACATCGAAACCTGCGATACCACGGTGCCGATGAAGGAACTGCAGCGTCTCTCTCAGCGCCTGACCACCTTCCCTGAAGGCTATGTGCTGCACTCCCGCGTCAAGAAAATTGCCGAAGATCGTGCCGCCATGGGCGAAGGCAAACTGCCGGTTGACTGGGGTATGGCCGAAAATCTTGCTTACGCTTCCTTGCTGGTTTCTGGCTATGGCGTACGCATCTCTGGCGAAGACGTCGGTCGCGGCACCTTCTTCCATCGCCATGCGGCATTCCACGACCAAAACCGTGAAAATTGGGACGAAGGTACTTACCATCCACTGAAGAACCTGCAAGAAAAACAGGCCGGCTTCCAGTGTTACGATTCTGTTCTTTCCGAAGAGGCGGTTCTGGCTTTCGACTACGGTTACGCTACTGCCAATCCTTATGAACTTGTTGTCTGGGAGGGCCAGTTCGGTGACTTTGCCAATGGTGCTCAGGTTGTTATCGACCAGTTTATTGCCTCCGGCGAAGCTAAATGGGGTCGTGCCTGCGGTCTGGTCATGCTCCTGCCGCATGGTTATGAAGGCCAGGGGCCGGAACACTCATCGGCTCGCCTTGAGCGCTTCATGAACCAGTGTGCCGAAATGAATATGGAAGTCTGTGTGCCGACCACCGCGGCTCAGGTTTTCCACATGCTGCGCCGCCAGGCCGTCCGTATGCAGCGTAAACCGTTGATCGTCATGTCACCCAAGTCGCTGCTACGTCACAAAGATGCCGCATCGCCGCTGGAAGATCTGGCCAATGGTGAATTCAAGCGCGTGATTGGCGAAATCGACGAACTCGACGGGAAGAAGGTCAAGCGCGTGGTGCTTTGTGCCGGCAAAGTCTATTACGACCTGCTGGCCGCGCGTCGCGAGAAGAAAATCACCGATATCGCGATTGTCCGTGTCGAGCAGCTCTATCCATTCCCGAAAGCTTCCCTGCAGGCTGAACTGGCTAAATATCCCAAAGCGGCCGAGATTGTCTGGTGTCAGGAAGAGCCGCGTAATCAGGGAGCATGGTACTGGATTGCTTCCCGGCATCATCTCGATTCCGAGATTGGCGCCAAGCAGAAGATGCTGCTGGTTTCCCGTCCTGCTTCACCGTCACCGGCCGTCGGTTATCTGGCTAAACATAACGAGCAACAGAAGGCACTGGTCGAGTCCGCGTTGGGCAAGATCGAGTACTAATAACTACAACAGAGTGGAGTCATTATGAGCATTATTGAAGTTCAAGTTCCCCAGTTGTCCGAGTCCGTTGCCGAAGGGACGCTGGCAACCTGGAAAAAGAAAATTGGCGATAGCATCGCCCGCGACGAAATCCTTATCGACATCGAAACCGATAAAGTCGTCCTCGAAGTGCCATCCCCCGGTGCTGGTGTATTGGTTGAAATCATCAAAGGTGACGGCGATACCGTTGTCTCTGGTGAATTGATCGCCCGGATCGATACTGAAGCAGTCGCTGGTGCTGCAGTGCCCGCTGCCGAAGCGCCGAAAGCTGCTGCCGTA
>CAZLPR010000048.1:0-1071 GCA_964561415.1 uncultured Dechloromonas sp.
CTGGAGAGTGGCAGGGAATGTCCAGCAGGCGCTCGTTGAGCGGTCGCGTTGCCGGCTTCGGTGTACTCAATCTCGTGCTGACTTCGGCGCCCCTGGGCAAGTTGGGCGAACTGACACTGGGTGTCTATAACGTTGGCGATCGCCGCTATCTTGATCCGGCATCAGCGGCTTTTACACCGGATGCGCTGGCCCAGGATCAGCGGCAGTTCAGACTGCGCTGGACTCTGCCCTTTTGAGATGTAGACGCCGGTGAAGATGACTGCCCCCACTTGCTGGCGAACCTTCTGCACATTGCTGTTGCTGGCAGTCGCGCCCCTGGCATTGGCCCAGCGCCAGGCAGCCGAGCCCGAACTGAAGGCGGCCATTCTGGCCAACATGCTTTTGTTTATCGATTGGCCCGCCCAGGGGACGCAGGCGCTGGACCGACTAACTGTGTGTTTCCTCGATCATGGGCCGGTTGCCAAAGCACTTATGCAGCTTGATGGCAAGTTGCTGAAAGGCAGGCCGCTGCGCGTCGAGCGCGTTGAGATGGAACAGGTGCGGGGTTGCCACGCCCTCTACGTTTCGCCGGCCGAGGCCGCTTATCTGCCAAGCCTGGCGCCTTTGCTGCAGGCCAGTGGCGTTCTGCTGACCGGGGATTCGCCGGGCTATCTGCAACGCGGCGTAATGCTCAACCTGGAGATCGATGGCGGGCGCGTCGTTTTCGATATCAACCTGCGCTCGGTGCGCCAGGCGGGGCTTACGGTGAGTTCAAAAGCGCTGCGTCTGGCCCGGCAAGTACGGCAGGAGTGAGGCGATGAATACAAAGATAGAACAGCTCCCGGGCTCACGTTATTTGAGCCTGTTGTCGACCGGCTTGACCTTGCTCATCGCCTTTACCCTGCTGATGGCTCATCAGTACGTGGTCGGTCGTCAACTGATGCTCGATGAACTGGAGGTCGAAGCGGCGATCATCGGCGCCAATAGTGCGGCGGCTCTGGCTTTTAATGACCGGAAAGCAGCCCAGGAAACAATAGGCGTGGTCAATCTGACGCCGCGCATCATCGACGGCGCCTTGTATCTGACAGACGG
>CAZLPR010000048.1:1106-10119 GCA_964561415.1 uncultured Dechloromonas sp.
GCGCCACCGAGCCTGAATCTCGACGGCGCCGGCCGGCATTTGAACGAAGTGCCGAAGGTGACGACTTACGGGTTTTTCAGCGGGGTTCTGCGCGAGGATATTCGCGTCGAGGGCACCACTGTCGGCACCCTGGTGCTGCATGTGAGCTTTTCCTCGCTTTATCAACGCCTGCTCGAATACGCCCTTGGCGTTCTGGGTATTGCCGCTGTGGCCATGGCGCTGGCTTATCGGCTGACCGGTGGATTGCGGCGCCGGATGGCGCGGGCAGAAGGGCAATTGGAGCAGATGGCGCTCTATGACCAGGTGACCAGCCTGCCCAACCGACGCCTGTTTGAACGCGAGCTGGGCCAGGCCGTGGTGCACGTGGCGCGTGAAGGCAAGGGTGCTGCCTTGCTGTTCATCGACGTCGATGACTTCAAGAAAGTGAACGACGCCCTCGGGCATGCGGTGGGCGACCAGGTCTTGATGATGATCGGCGAGCGGATGACTGCTGTGCTGCGTTCCGGCGATGTGGTAGCCCGTATTGGTGGCGACGAGTTCGGCGTTATTCTTTATCGGGTAAACGATCCGGAGAGCGCGGCCCGAGTGGCGCGTTTGCTGATCGATGCGATTAGCCTGCCGTTCCCTACCGAGCCAACCGCTAGTCATGTCGGGCTCAGCATCGGCATGCTTCTCCTGCCGGCCGATAGCGACGATCCGGCCGTATTGCTGCGTCGCGCCGACATGGCGATGTATGAAGCCAAGACGCATGGCAAGAATGGGTTCTGGTTTTTCTCGGCGGAGATCGACGCCCGGGTTCGCGGCGAACTGCAGCTTGAGGCCGGCCTGCGCCAGGCATTGCAAGACGGCGGACGCGGGCTGTGGGTAGCCTATCAGCCGCAACTCTGTGCGCAAACCAGGCGCCTGGTCGGGGTCGAGGCGCTGTTGCGCTGGCAGCATGAGGATGGCCGGCAGATTTCGCCGGGGGAGTTCATTCCGGTAGCGGAACAAAGCGGCCTGATCATTGAGCTAGGCGGCTGGGTGCTGAATCAGGTGTGTCGGGATCTTGCGGCCATGCGCCTCAGCGGTCTCGATTTGCCGAAGGTTTCGGTCAATGTGTCGCCACGCCAATTGCGGCGCGGGCACGGTATGGTCGAAGACTTTTGCCAAACGCTCGTGCGTTTTGGTGAACCCGTCGGGCGTTTCGCCTTTGAGGTGACCGAAAATGCGCTGATGGAAGAGGGGGGGGCGGTGGTGCTGGAGGCTTTCCACGCCGCCGGGTTTTTGCTCTCGATCGACGATTTTGGCACCGGCTATTCTTCACTCGGCTATCTCAAGCGTTTTCAGGTAAGCGAGATTAAGATCGATCAGAGTTTTGTTCGCAATTTGCCTGAGGATGCCGAAGATGCCGCGATCGTCACGGCGGTGGTTCAGATGTCGCGCGCCATGAATATGGAGGTTGTCGCCGAGGGTGTTGAGACCGAGGCGCAAGCCGAGTTTTTGCGCGCTTGCGGTTGCCACATCCTGCAGGGCTATCTGCTCGGTCGCCCGATGCCGCCGGCCGGGCTGGTGGCCTATGTGGCTGAGCGTTGGCCCGTCGCGGGCTGAGGTTGCGGGTATTGTGCTGGACATGCAAAAGCACCTACTGCTTGGGGAGGAACTGAAACGGTAGGGGCGTGAAATCAGTCAGCGCACGATCTGCGATTTGCTGAGCCAGATGAATTTCAGCCTGCAGTTGACGCGCAAGACGCGAGAAGGTGGACGCCATGAAGATTGGGATGCCTCAGTTTGCCCACATCGCTAAGACTGTCGCCGACCACCAGGCTGCGGGTGACCTGGTCATTTCGGTCGATACCAAGAAAAGGAGCTGATCGGCGACTTCAGGAACGCCGGAGGAAGTCAGGGTATATGACTTCATCGATTCGGCACTGGGCAAGGTGGCGCCCTATGGCGTCTATGATCTGACGGCCAACATCGGCTGGGTGAACGCCGGCATCGATCATGACACGGCCGGATTTGCGGTCGGGAGCATTCGCCGCTGGTGGCGGGAAATCGGTCAAGCGGTGTATCAACAACCAACCCGGCTGCTGTTTGCCGCCGACTGCGGCACCAGCAAATGGAACAGGATCGAGCGCCGCATGTTCTGCCACATCACCGCTAACAGGCACGGGCGCCCGCTGATCAGCCGCCAGGTCGTGGTCAATTTGATCGGTAGCGCGACGACCCAGGAAAGCTTGCGCATCCAGGCGGCTCTCGATGGAAAAACCTATACCCCGGGAATCAAAATTTCTGTCGTGGAACTCGCCACCGAACGCGATGATTTCCACGGCGAAGGAACTATCGCTTGCTGCCTCGGCATCCGCACGCCTGACAGATATCATTCAACTTATTTTTGCTTTAGGCTCTAAGCGCGATCAGACCTCGCCACGCCGCCTGCAAGCAAAATACTCCTTTGCATGACTCATTTATACATAAAGGCCTACGGGTATATGATTGCGACGAGAGGCAGAGGACGTGTCATTTCGTCAAATACCAGCAGACAAAGAGAAAAATATGAGCAATCAGACATCTGGAGCGCGTATCCGCACAGGACAATCCGCCGCTGATAATTCAGGCGACGCCGTTGATGAGTTTTTTCAGGCGGTGCACCAAGACGACTTGGCGCTAGTGGTTTTTTTCTGTTCGCCGAAATACGACCTTGATGTCCTGGCCAGTGAGCTGAACCGACGCTTCGCCGGTGTTCCCGTCATCGGCTGCACTACGGCCGGGGAAATCGGGCCGGCCGGTTATCTTTCTGGCAGCCTTTCGGGCTTTAGCCTGTCATCAGCCAGTTTTGCTATCGCCATCGACCTGCTCACCGACTTGCAGAACTTCGAGGTTGGACAGGGCCAGGCCATGACCCAAGCGCTGCGGCAAAAAATCGAGGGCAATGCACCGGATAGCACGGTCAGCAACAGCTTCGCTTTTCTCTTGATCGACGGCTTGTCGACTCGCGAAGAGTCAGTAGCCCGCGCCATCCAGAGCGAACTGGGGAGGATTCCATTATTTGGCGGCTCGGCGGGCGACGACCTGAAATTCGAGCGCACCTGGGTCTTTCATCAGGGGGCTTTTCACACCGATGCGGCGCTGCTCGCCTTGATCAATACATCCTTGCCTTTTCAGGCCTTTAAAACCCAGCATTTTGTCAGTGAGGACGAGCGTCTGGTCGTCACCGAGGCCGATGCCGCCCACCGCATCGTGCGCGAGATCAACGGCCTGCCGGCCGCCGAAGAGTATGCCCGGCTGGTCGGTACCGATTTCGAAAACCTCAACCCGGCGCATTTCGCCGCATCACCGGTCGTCGTGGTGATTGACGGCACCGACTACGTTCGTTCGATCCAGAAAGTCAATGCGGATGGCAGCCTGACCTTGTACAGCGCCATTGATGAGGGGTTGGTTTTCCGTGTCGCACGCGGCGACAACCTGCTCGGCAACCTGGAGAAAAAGCTGGAAGAGTTAACCGCCCTGATTGGCGAACCGCAATTGCTGATCACCTGCGATTGCATTCTGCGCAGCCTGGAAATTTCTGAACATGGCGAGAAAGAAGCGGTCGGTAACTTGTTAAAACGTTATAACGCCGTCGGTTTCAGTACCTACGGCGAACAGTTCGGGGGCGTCCATGTCAATCAGACGCTGACCGGTATTGCGATAGGTAGCTGACGATGCTGGAAAAGGATGAGGCTGCCCTGCGCGCCGAGGTTGTCCGTCTCAACAAGATGGTCGTTGCCCTGATGAACCGCGCCGAGCGTGCGATGAGCGCTCAGGGTTCGGAATTCGGCTTGTTTCAATCGACGGTGGTGCTCGAACGTCTGGTCCAGGAGCGCACCAGGGCTCTGGAGGCAGCGCTTCAGGAGAACGAGAAAATCAATCGCGCCATGCAACGCGCCAAGGAACAGCTGGAAAAAGAGAAGGAAGAGCAGCGCAAGCTGATCCGCAAGCTGGAAGAATCCGATAACCAGTTGCTGCAATCTGAAAAGCTGGCGTCGATCGGCCAATTGGCGGCCGGCGTTGCCCACGAAATCAACAACCCGATCGGCTTCGTCAATTCCAATCTGGGAACGCTGAAAAACTACGCCAATGACCTGCTGCGGCTGATTGGCGCCTATGAAGCAGTTGAGCCAATGCTGCCCGCCTCGCCGCCGAAGGAGCAACTCGAAACCGTGCGCAAGCAGATCGATCTTGCCTACCTGCGCGAAGACATTGTCAGCCTGATTGCTGAATCGATCGATGGTACCGCCCGGGTTCGCCAGATCGTTCAGGATTTGCGCGATTTCTCGCGAACCGGCCAGGTTGAATGGGCGTTTGCCGATCTGCATGCCGGCCTCGATAGCACGATCAATCTGGTCTGGAACGAGATAAAGTTCAAAGCCGATGTCGTGCGCGAGTACGGTGAACTGCCGCCGGTCGAATGCATTCCCTCGCAGATCAACCAGGTCTTCATGAACCTGCTGGTTAATGCCGCCCACGCCATTCCCCAGTACGGCACAATCACTCTGCGCAGTGGCCGCGAAGGTGAGCAGGTGTGGATTTCGGTGACCGATACCGGGGTCGGTATTCCGGCGGATCAGCTATCGAAAATTTTTGATCCGTTTTTCACGACAAAACCCATCGGTCAAGGCACCGGGCTGGGCCTGTCGGTATCCTACGGCATCATCCACAAACATGGCGGCCAGATTCGTGTCGATAGTCAGCCAGGGCAGGGCGCCAGCATGACCATCTGGCTGCCGATCAAGCGCGCCCATGAGGCTAGCGCCACAAACTGAACGGCAAACCTTGGTTGGTCAGGCGGCAAATTACGTTCCGCTTCGGTGTTGCGGCATTCACTTTCTGCGGATGTTCGTTAAACGCGATCAGGCATCGCTGGTACGCATCTCCGAGGTTTCAATGATGAAGCAGAAAGCTTGCAGCAGATCTGGGTCATGCTTGATCCCGGCCTCGTCATGCAGGATTTTCATCACTTCCCGATGCCGGCGGGCTTTGTGGTAAGGCCGGGAAACCGCCATCGCGTCGTAATTGTCGGCGAGTGAAATAATTCGTGAAAATAGTGGAATGTCAGTGCCGCCCAAGCCATCCGGATAGCCCGAACCATCGAAGTTCTCATGATGATGGCGGACGATGCGGCTAATTTCCGGTGAGTGCTCGGCGCCGATGGCGAGAACGATGCGTTCCCCGATCAATGGATGTTGTTTCATGATCGCCCATTCGCTGGCTTCAAACGCTGCCGGCTTGCCCAAAACACTATCTGGAATGCCGATTTTGCCGATGTCGTGGAACTGAGCACCCATGGCTAACACTTCAAGCTCTCGTTCGGAGAGATCGATATGGCATCCGAGTTCGGCGGCAAGCCGGACAACCCGGTCGGAGTGCAGCAGGGTATTGCTGTCACGTTCGCCGAGGGCGACGGCTAATGGTCGAGCAATATTTTCCATGCGCACAGAGCATTTTCTCCAGTTGAACTCAATACAGGGAACTATGAATAATTTTTTTCTTCCCTGTATGGACTCAATGCGCTCAAGGAGGTTTCATTTTTCATTGGCCGAGATGGCAAAAATCTGAGCCCAGAAAGACCAAAGGGCGCCGATGGGCACCCTTTGAAATATCGTTACTGAATGACTTAATCGTGTGGCACGGTGTCTGCAAACGTAGGGCGTTGCATTAATTTGGCATAGAGCTTGTCGAGATTAGGATGGCTTTCCTGCCAGTTGATATTGGGAAAGCGGAAGCTCAAATAGCCCAATGCCGTGCCGACGCCAATATCGGCCATTGAAAAATGGGTGCCGACGCAAAACGGCTTGTCGCCCAGCTCATTGGCCATGAATGCCAGGCCGCGGCTGACTTTGCCCTGCTGGCGCGCGATCCACTCCTGGCTTTGCTCGCCAATCGGTCGTTTGCCTTCGAGCAGGGCATTAATCGCCGCATCGCAGACGCCATCGGCCAGCGCTTCCCAGCGCTTGACCTCGGTCCGCTCGCGGTTGGGGGCGGGGAAGAGCTTGTTATTGGGCGTTACGTTGTCGATGTATTCGACAATGACCCGAGAGTCGAAGAGCGGCGTTTCGTCATCGAGCACCAGCACGGGAATTTTGCCCAGCGGATTGATGTTGGGCACTTTGCTGTCAGGCGTCCAGGGTGACTCAATGACGTAAGCGTACTCGATCTTTTTTTCGGCCAGTACGATGCGTACTTTGCGCGCAAAGGGACTGGTAGGGGAGCCGATCAGCTTCATCATATGCTCTCTGATTTGTGGGAGAAGGATTATAGCGTATGGCACAGGGCTGCGCCGGACGGGTAAAATTACCGGCTTACTGAAAAGGATGCTTTTATGACTTTCAATGCCTCGGCTGCCCAATTTTTGACCGCACTTTCCCCGCTCGATGGCCGCTATGCCGGCAAGGTCGATGCGCTGCGCGAACATTTTTCCGAATATGGCCTGATCCGCTGCCGCCTGCTGGTTGAGATTGAATGGCTGAAAGCCCTTGCCGCCGAACCGCATTTCAGCGAAATCCCGGCTTTTTCAGCGTCGACCGTGGCGGAGCTGGATGCCTTGGTCGCCAACTTCGGGCCAGAGCAGGCGGCTGAAGTGAAGGCGGAAGAGGCCGTGACCAATCACGATGTTAAGGCGTTGGAATATTGGATCAAGAAAAATACCAAGGGCAATGCCGAAGTGACCAAGGTCAGCGAGTTTATCCACTTTGCCTGCACCTCCGAAGACATCAACAACCTGTCGCATGCGCTGATGTGCCAGGGCGCCCGCGAACAGGCGATGCTGCCGATGCTCGACAAGTTGCTCGCCCGCTTGAAGGAGCTGGCGCACGTCAATGCCGAAGTGCCGATGATGAGCCGGACGCACGGCCAGCCGGCAACGCCGACGACGCTCGGCAAGGAAATGGCCAACGTCGCCTACCGCCTGGAACGCGCCCGCACGCGCATTGCCGCGGTCGAACTGCTCGGCAAGATCAACGGCGCGGTCGGCAACTACAACGCCCATCTGATCGCTTACCCGGGCTACGACTGGGAAGGCTTCGCCCAGCGCTTCGTCGAGTCGCTCGGCCTGACTTTCAATCCCTACACCATCCAGATCGAGCCGCACGACGCGCTGGCCGAGTTGTTCGACGCCTTTGCCCGCGCCAACAGCATCCTGATCGACTTCGACCGCGATGTCTGGGGCTACATTTCCCTCGGCTTCTTCAAGCAAAAGGTCAAGGCCGGCGAAATCGGTTCCTCGACCATGCCGCACAAGGTCAATCCGATCGACTTCGAGAATTCGGAAGGCAACCTCGGCCTGGCCAATGCGGTCCTTAAGCACCTTGCCGAAAAGCTGCCGATCTCGCGCTGGCAGCGCGACCTGACCGACTCCACCGTGCTCCGCAACATGGGCGTTGGCCTCGGCTATTCGCTGCTGGCTTATGACTCGTTGCTCAAAGGCATGAGCAAGCTGGAGGTCAATGCTGACAACATGAAGGCCGATCTCGATGCTAACTGGGAGCTGCTGGCTGAGCCGATCCAGACGGTGATGCGCCGTTATGCCGTACCGAATGCCTACGAAAAGCTCAAGGAGCTGACCCGTGGCACGCGTGTGTCGCGCGAGGGCATGCAGACTTTTGTTGCGTCGCTGGAAATCCCGGACGATGCCAAGGCGGAACTGCTCAAGCTGGCGCCGTGGGATTACACCGGCAAGGCGGCCGAACTGGCCCGGCGGATCTGACATGAAGTGCAGCAAATGCGGAGAGGAGGCGCCAGCGGATGCGATTTACTGTCCGCGCTGCACCGGTGAGCGCGAGACCTCGGATGCCGAGGTCAAGCTCGGCGGCGTCAAAGGCGGCACGATCGGCCTGGCTATTGGTCTGGCGATCGTCACCGTGATCCTTAATTATTACGATCTTGAGCGCGGCATCAAGGCGATTGTGCTGATCGTGCCGGTCGCCACTTTCACCACCGGCCTGATCATCGGGCTGGTCAAAGCCAAGCGGGAATGGAAATAATGTCTTTTGCTGAAAACTTGAAAAAACTTCCCGGGATTTCGCACATTGCTGCGGTCAACCTGCTGGATAAGGCAGAAACGCTGGTTGCCAGCATCGAAAACAAAGCGGGAAGCCAGGGCTCATTGGCGGTGTACAACCATCTGGCGCAAACTTATGGTTCGATCAATTTGGAAGCCGCCAAAAAAGGGCTGGAAATTTTCGCCGAGCATACTGACGATGCGCGTGCCAACCCCGGCAAACATCCCAATATCGATCGTCTGATCGCCATTGAGCAAGGTGCGCCGGCGCTGCGCCTGAAACACGTTTTCGCCCTTTAAGCTGAATTTTCAGGTTAAAGGGTGAGCTGGTTTTAAGGGCGAAGGATGCGTTGGGGTTCGGTCAGTTCTTTGGCAAGAGCCTGCATCTGCCGCTGAAACTCCGGGTAGATGGCAAAGAAATGGTCGACCAGTTGGGGGTCAAACTGGCCGCCCGAGCTTTCACGGATGATGGCGAGCGCCGAATCGGCTGAAAAGGCCTTTTTGTAAGGCCGCACGGAGGTTAGCGCATCATAGACATCGATAATGGCGGTGATGCGTCCTTCAATCGGGATGTCTTCACCGCTTAAGCCGGATGGGTAGCCTTTGCCATCCCAGCGCTCATGGTGGGTAAAAGCGATTTTCCGGGCCATTTCGGTGACGTCGGCGTTGTAGTCGCCGAGGATGTCTACGCCGAACTGGCAATGAATCTTGATCTCCTCGAACTCTTCCGGCGTCAGTTTGCCCGGTTTGAGCAGTAACTGGTCGGAGATGCCGATTTTGCCGATGTCATGCATCATCGAGGCGTAGCGGATCAGCTCGGCTTGCTGGCGCGGCAGCCCGGCGGCGCGGGCGAGCAGGTGGCAGCCGATGGAAACGCGAAAAATATGCGAGCCGGTGTCGCTATCGCGAAATTCGCCGGCGCGCGCCAGGCAGCGCACCAGCTCAAACTGAGTCTCGATTAGTTGTTCGGTGCGCTGCGTGACCAAAACATCCAGCCGC